>QWQL01000050.1 GCA_003670825.1 Planctomycetota bacterium | reverse complement strand
TCGCGGCCGAGGGGGCTGACATCCTCGACGTGGGCGGCGAGAGCACGCGGCCGGGCTCGGAAGCCGTGACCGAGGCCGAGGAACTGCGGCGGGTGGGCGAGGTCGTGCGCCGACTCTCGGCCGAGTGCGACGTGCCGGTGTCGATCGACACGTCGAAGGCGGTCGTCGCGGCGCGAAGCATTGAGCTCGGGGCCGAGATCATCAACGACGTGACCGGACTCGAGGGCGATCCCGACATGCTTCGGGTGGCCCGTGAGAGTGGCGCCGGGATGTGCGCCATGCACATGCAGGGCATCCCGCGAACCATGCAGCTCGATCCCCGGTACGGCGACGTCGTCACCGAGATCCACGCCTACCTGGCGGCCAGGCGGGACGTGCTCGTTTCGGCGGGCATCCCACTCGACCGAATCTGCCTCGACCCCGGCATCGGGTTTGGCAAGACCCACGAGCACAACCTGGAGTTGATGCGACACGCCGGCCGGTTCCTCGACCTCGGCACACCCATCCTCGTCGGCCATTCGCGAAAGGGATTTCTCGCCAAGGTGGTCGAGCAATCATGCGGTCGGCCCGCGACCGAAGCAGACCGGGACGCCGCGACCGCGGGGGCCGCCTGCGGCCTGGCAGCCCAGGGCGTGCAGATCGTCCGGGTGCACGCGGTGAGGCTCGTCCGCAGAGCGCTCGAACTCTACGCCGCCACGTCTTGATGCGTCCGCGATCACGCCGCGGCCATGGCCGCCCGGGCGGCGGTGATGCAGTCACGGATCTCAGCGATCGGATCCTGTGGGTTTTCCTCGTACTCGATCGAGAGGGCACCGTCGGCCGGAAACTCTGCCTGCTCGAGGGCTGCGAACACGGCTGGCACATCGATGTGACCCGTGCCGAGAATCACGCCCTTCGTCTTGTCCTGCATCTCGGCAAAGTCCTTGAGATGGATGCCGTAGAGGCGGCCGGCAAGCAGCCGGATCACCTCCGTCGGCTTCTCGCCGCTCCGCAGGAAGTGCCCCAGATCGGCGCAGGCGCCGATCCGGTCGTCGTGCTTCTCGATCGCGGTGAGCACGTCGATCGCCTTGTTGTAGCGATGGGTCGGGCCGTGGTTGTGAATCGCGATCCGGATGTCGAACTCCTTCACGAGGTCGTCGAGGCTCGCGAACGAATCGGGATCAGGGTCTGCTCCGAGAATACCGATGCCCGCATCCTTCGCGAAGGCGAAGATCTTCCGGTTCGCCGCGGCGTCCTTCGTGAACCGGCTCACTCCATAGGCTGAAATCGTGAGCCCGAGTCTGGCAACCTTGTCGCGCATGGCCTTGATTGCGGCCCGGTCGTCGGTCACTGGGAACATCCCGGGGTAAAACTCGACGAAGCTGAGTCCCAGGTCTTTCACGTGCTCGAGCGCCTCGTCGACCTTGAATCCCCGCAGCGAATACATCTGGATGCCAAGATTCGGGCCACCGTCGGCGGTTGCGGCACCTCCGCGGCGGGTGGCGGCAGCTCCCAGGACCGCAGCCCCGGTGGTGAGAAACGAGCGGCGGTCGAGCGTGAACGGGTGCATGGATCGACTCCTGAAACGAGCCTTGGGGAAACCTGGGGGGAAGCTTCGCAGCCGGTAAGATACCGTGACGATCGCCCGCCTGCCTTCGGATCTTTCATGGCCAGCCACGCCGCACTCGCCGCCTCTCCCCTCCACGACCACTGCCGTGGCATCGCCACGCGGGCCCGCCGGGCCGCGCTCGACCTCGCCGACGTACCCGCGGAGCGGAAGGCGGCCTGCTTGCGGGCCGCCGCGGAACGGATTCGTGGTGACGTCGCCGGAATCCTGGCTGCCAACGCCCTCGACATCGCAGCCGCTCCCGGCTTCGGCCTGACGCCCGCCCAAATGGACCGGCTCATGCTCGACGCCGCCCGGGTGGAGTCGATCGCGGCGGGCATCGACGCCGTGGCCTCCCAGCCCGACCCGGTGGGAGAGGTGATCGAGGAATCAACGCAGCCCAGCGGCCTACTCGTGCGGAAGGTCCGCGTGCCCCTCGGCGTGGTGTTCTTCATCTACGAGTCACGGCCCAACGTCACCGCGGATGCCGCGGCGGTGGCCCTCGCCTCTGGAAACGCGATCATCCTCCGCGGGGGCAAGGAGGCGGCCCATTCGAGCCGGCGGATTGCCGAGAGTATCCGCGGGGCGATAGCCGCAAGCGGCCTACCGGCCGATGCCGTGCAGCTCGTCGATGTGGCCGACCGCCAGGCCGTGGGTGAGTTTCTCGCCATGGACGACCTGATCGACATCGCGATCCCCCGCGGCGGCGAGTCGCTGATTCGTCGCGTGTGCAGCGAGGCCAAGATGCCGGTGCTCAAGCACTTCGATGGCAACTGCCATGTCTACGTCGACAAGGCCGCCGACCTGGCGATGGCCGAGGCGATCGTGGTCAATGCCAAGTGCCAGCGGATGGGTGTCTGCAATGCGGCCGAGTCGCTCCTCATCCACCGTGACGTCGCGGCCGAGTTCCTGCCCCGCATCGCTGCCGCCCTCACGGCCGCTGCGGGCGTGGAGATCGTGGGCGATGCCGACACCCGCCGGCTCGTGCCTCAGGCGGGCGTGGCGACCGAAGCCGACTGGGGCACGGAATACCTCGGCCCGAAGATCTCGGTGGCCGTCGTCGATTCGCTCGACGCGGCAATCGACCACGTCAACCGTTACGGATCGCGGCACACCGACGCGATCGTCACGGCCGACGAGCAGGCCGCGCGGAGATTCGCCTCACGGGTCGACACAGCCTGCGCGGTGATCAACGCCAGCACGCGGTTCAACGACGGTGGCGAACTGGGGCTCGGGGCCGAGATCGGGATCTCGACCGACAAGCTCCATGCCCGCGGCCCCTGCGGCACCCGCGAACTCACCACCTATAAATACATCGTCACCGGCACCGGACACACCCGCTCATGACCCCCGCTCGTGCCCCGCTTTTCCTCCTGCTCCTCATGGTGGCCTTGATGAACAGCCCCGCCTTCGGCACGCCGTCCGCTGACCATCTCCCCGTTCAGGCCGCCGGCGCAATCCCCGATCAGGCCGCCGGCACAGCCTCTGATCAGGCCGTCGATCCACACCTCTGGCTGGAAGACGTGATGGGCGAGAAGCAGCTGGAGTGGGTCCGCGAGCGAAACGCCGAGAGCCGAAAGTCGCTCGCCGAGGGGGAGGCATTCGCCGCGCTTGAATCGCGACTCCTCTCGATCCTCGACTCCAAGGAGCGGATCCCGCTCGTCTCGAGGATCGGCAACCACTTCTATAACCTGTGGCGGGACGCCGCGAACCCAAAGGGTCTGTGGCGGCGAACCACGCTCGACAGCTACCGCACGCCTGAGCCCGCCTGGGAGACGGTGATCGATGTCGACGCGCTGGCGAAGTCTGAGGGGGAGAACTGGGTCTGGCACGGAGCGACGATCCTCGAACCCGAAGACCGCACCTGCCTGGTATCGCTGTCGCGGGGCGGGGCCGACGCCGACGTCGTCCGGGAGTTCGACCTCGAGCAGAAGGCGTTTGTGGACGGGGGCTTCGCACTGCCCGAGGCAAAGAGCCGGGTCGCCTGGCGAAATCGCGGGAGCCTGTTCGTGGCCACCGACATGGGCCCCGGATCGCTCACCGCCTCGGGCTACCCGCGGACGGTGCGGGAGTGGGCCCGCGGCACGCCGCTGGCAGACGCACAGACGATCTTCGAGGGCCGGGCGGACGACATGTCGGTCGGCGGATTTTCCGACCTCACGCCCGGCTTCGAGCGGGATTTTCTCGTCCGGCAGATCACGTTCTGGACCAACGAAATGTTCCTCCGGCGAGACGGCCAGCTGATCAAGATCGACAAGCCCGACGACGCCAGCGCCTCGGTGCATCGCGAATGGCTCCTGATCGAGCTCCGCACCCCGTGGACGGTGGACGGCACGACGTTTCCGGCCGGGGCCCTGCTCATCGCCACCTTCGAGGACTTCCTGAAGGGGGAGCGGGCCCTGCACATGCTCTTCGAGCCGACCGATCGCACGTCGCTCGCCGCCTGGGCTGGAACCCGAAACCACTTCGTGCTGACCACGCTCGACAACGTCCGCAGCCGGATCGATGTGCTCACGCACCGGGACGGCACGTGGAGCCGCGCGGCGCTGGCGGGAGTGCCCGAGTTTGGCACGGCGACGATCACACCGGTCGATGAAATCGAGTCGGATGATTACTGGCTGGTGACGTCGAGCCCACTCGAGCCGTCGACACTCGCGCTGGGGTCGGCAACCGCTCCCGGCACCGCTCCGGAAAAACTCAAACAGACACCCGCATTCTTCGCCACGAAGGGGCTCCGGGTGACGCAGCACGAGGCCGTGTCGAAGGATGGCACGCGGATTCCCTACTTCCAGATCGGCCCCGCCACTCTGCCGACAGACGGCTCCACGCCCACACTGCTCTACGGCTACGGCGGCTTCGAGATCCCGCTCGTGCCTGGCTACTCCCCGCTGTCTGGAGCGGCGTGGCTGGAGCAGGGGCACGTGTTCGTGATCGCCAACATTCGCGGTGGCGGTGAGTTTGGTCCCCGCTGGCATCAGGCGGCCCTCAAGGAGAAGCGGCCGCGAGCCTACGAGGATTTCATCGCGATCGCAGAGGATCTCGTGGCGCGGAAGGTCACGTCGCCGGCGCACCTGGGCATCATGGGGGGCAGCAACGGCGGCCTCTTGATGGGCAACATGCACAGCCTGCGGCCCGATCTCTTCGGGGCGATCGTCTGCCAGGTGCCCCTGCTCGACATGCGGCGGTTCAACACGCTGCTGGCCGGTGCGAGTTGGATGGGCGAGTACGGCGACCCCGACAAGCCCGAGGAGTGGGCATTCATCCGAGGATTCTCCCCCTACCACAACGTCGCCCGTGACCGCGGCTATCCGCCGATGCTGATCACGACCTCCACTCGCGATGATCGCGTGCACCCGGGCCACGCCCGCAAGATGACGGCGCGGTTGCGGGAGTACGAGAAGCCGGTCTTGTACTACGAGAACATCGAGGGAGGCCACGGCGGGGCGGCCGACAATCGCCAGAAGGCCTTCATGGAAGCCCTGGGCTATACGTTCCTCGATCGCGAGCTCACCCACTGACTCCGCACCGTGTGGGAGTCAGCGGGTGAGCTGACGGCATGCCGCGGCTGGGCCGGTGGTGCCAGAGTCTTCGCTGGCTCGCCGGTCGATCTCCCGCGTGCCCACTTCTGCCAGCTTGCCCACTCCCGCCGACTTGCGCAGTCCTGACGGGTGGTCACAGTCGACGAGGCACCGCGTGTCGCCCAGTTCCCGCACCTTCGGGGTGCCTGTCGGAGAATCCAGTTGGAAATCTCTACCGGACGCGCAGGCTGAACCGACGGCGCGGTCTGTACCGATAAAGAGGATCGGATCGTCGCGCGGACCGACGTGAGCAACACGAAGATTGCCGCTCCAGCATCGTCGACTCCTCCGCCGAGGCATCGTGCCCCACCGGCTTCCATCATCGTCGGCATTCGGTCGTACCGCCCTGCTCGGAGCGGGCCTGATGCTCCTCGGCCTGGCTGGATCAGGGATGGCTCCTGCGCGGGGCGACGAGACCGACACAACCGCCCCGCCGACCGCTGACATCGAATCGCTCCGACAGGATCTCCGCAGTCTCGAGCGGGAGATCGAGGCACTCCGCGGCGAGCGGCCGGCACACGAGGATCTGGTGCTCGTGCCGCCCGAGACCCTGCCGGAGATGGGTCCCTCGGTGACCGACCGGCTTGCCACGGTCGAGACAAACGTCGGAAAGCTGGTGGCCGCCGGCAAGACCGCAAAGAAAAATGAGGCGAAGAAACCGTCGCTCGTGATCTCCGGACAGGTCCAGGCGGACAGCGTCTATTTCGGGCAGGACGAG
>QWQL01000135.1 GCA_003670825.1 Planctomycetota bacterium | reverse complement strand
CCTACATCCCGACCAACGTGATCTCGATCACTGACGGGCAGATCTATCTGCAGCCTGACCTGTTCTTCGCAGGCCAGCGGCCTGCGATGAACGCCGGTATTTCGGTGTCGCGCGTCGGCGGTGCCGCCCAGACGAAGGCGATGAAGAAGGTTTCGGGCGGCCTGCGTCTTGACCTGGCGAGCTTCAGGGAACTCGAGGCCTTTGCCCAGCTCGGTACCGACCTCGACGCGACCACGCAGCAGCGGCTCGACCGCGGCTACCGGATGGTGGAACTCCTCAAGCAGGGCCAGTACGCACCGATGGAGTCGGCCGACCAGGTGATGAGCATCTACGCAGGCACCCGCGGTCACCTCGACGAGGTGAAGCGAGAGGAGGTCGCCGATTGGGAGAAGGGCTTCCTGACGTTTGTCCGCGACCAGATGCCCGAACTCAGGGAGCGGATCGTGTCGTCCAACGAGGTCGATGCGGAGACCGAGCGGCAACTCGAGGCCGCGATCGCCGAGTTCAAGCGGCAGCGGGCCGCCGCGTCGGCCACCACGCCGCGACAGACGGCAGGGGCGCGGTAGGCGGGCGGATTCATCACGCAAAGATCATCACACAAAGATCAGCACACGAAGGGTTGAAGCAGGCGACACACGATGGCAAAAGCCAGGGCACTCGATCGACGCCGGAAGTCCGTGAGGAACATCCGTAAGATCACCCGCACGATGGAGTTGATCGCCACGGCGCGGTTCAAGAAGGCCATGGACCGCTCGGTTGCGGCCCGCGACTACACCAAGCACCTCGTGAAGATTCTCGAGAACATTGCGAGCGTCGGGGCCGAGGTTGTCCATCCGCTGCTGGAGATTCGGCCCACCCACAAGACGGCCGTGCTGGTGCTGACCGGCAACCGCGGTCTCTGCGGCGGCTACAACTCCAACGTCGTTCGCCAGGCCGTGGCCCTGCTCGGCCAGTGGAAGAGCGAGCAGGTGCCGGCCCACGTGTCGGCATCGGGGAAGCGGGGAATTTCGGCGCTGCGGTTTCGGGGTGTCGATCTGGCGGAGAAATACACCAGCTTCGAGGACAAGCCGGAGTTCGCCGCGGTGGCGCCGATCGGCAAGGCGTATCTCGAGGCCTATGCGGCGGGCACGATTGATCGGCTCGACGTCGTCTACACGAAGTTTCACTCGATCGCGAAGCAGGTGGCGATTACCGAGACGCTTCTCCCGCTGGCACCGCCAAACGCCTCCGTGGGTGGTCAGGCTTCGCAACGTGCCTCAGACGAGTACGACTTCTATCCCTCGGCGGAGAGCATTCTCGAAGAGATCCTGCCGGCGAGCTTCTTGTCGCGGCTCTTCAAGTGTTTTCTCGACGCGGCCGTCAGCGAGCAGGTGGCCCGCATGGTGGCGATGAAGGCGGCCACGGAGAATGCCGGCGGACTGATCAAGAGCCTCTCCCGGCAGTACAACCGCGCTCGCCAGTCGCAGATCACCGGCGAGATCATGGAAATCCTCGGCGGCGTCGAGGCGCTCAAAAAATGATTGTTGCACAGCATGGCGACGCATCGTGAATGATGCGGTCAATCGCAAACTCCCGTTCCACGACACTCGCACTCACCAACACACCCCAGGCCCATCCCGAGAGACTAGGAATCGACATGGCTACTACACCCAAGGCAAATGGCAGGATCACGCAGGTCATTGGCTCGACCTTTGACGTGGTGTTTCCCGAACACTCGATCCCGGGGATCTACAACGCCGTGCGGATCGACACTGAGAACAAGGGCATCACGCTGCATCTGGTCGGCGAGGTGCAGCAGCACCTCGGCGGCGGAAAGGTTCGCTGCGTAGCCCTCGGCTCGACGGACGGCCTGATCCGCGGCTCGGAAGTGGTCGATACCGGAGCGCCGGTGAGCGTTCCCGTCGGCAAGGCCACACTGGGCCGGGTATTCAACCTGCTTGGTGAGCCGATCGACAACCGCGGCGTGGTGGAGACCCAGGAACGGTGGTCAATCCATCGCGATCCGCCGCCGGTGATCGAACTCACCACGAAGACGGAGCTCTTCGAGACCGGCATCAAGGTGATCGATCTGTTGACGCCGTTCGTCCGCGGCGGGAAGGCCGGCTTGTTCGGCGGTGCGGGCCTTGGCAAGACCGTGATCCTGACCGAACTGATCGCCCGGATCGCCACCAGTGCTCAGGGTGGCTACTCGGTTTTTGCCGGCGTGGGGGAGCGAACCCGCGAGGGAACCGACCTGTGGCTCGAGATGCAGGAGGCCAAGATCGGCGACACAGGTCGGAGCGTCATCGACCAGACCTGCATGGTGTTTGGGCAGATGAACGAGCCGCCGGGAGCCCGTCTGCGGGTCGCGCTTTCCGCCCTCACCATGGCGGAATACTTCCGCGATACGGCCGCGGCCGGAGCCGACACGCTGCTGTTCGTTGACAACATCTTCCGCTTCTCGCAGGCGGGCAGCGAGGTCAGCGCGCTGCTCGGCCGCATGCCTAGCGCCGTGGGTTATCAGCCCACACTGGCCACGGAAATGGGGGCGCTTCAGGAACGGATCACGAGCACCACCAAGGGAGCGATCACATCGGTGCAGGCGGTCTACGTGCCGGCCGACGATCCCACCGACCCGGCCCCGGCGACGGCGTTCGGCAACCTCGATGCATTTCTCTACCTGGAGCGTTCGATCTCGGAGAAGGGCATCTATCCGGCCGTTGATCCGCTCGCCTCGTCGAGCCGCATCCTCGACCCGCAGTATGTGGGCGAGCGACACTATAAGATCGCCCGCCGCGTGCAGCGGACACTCCAGCGGTACCGCGAGCTGCAGGACATCATCGCCATCCTCGGCGTGGACGAGCTCTCCGAGGAGGACAAACTCGTCGTGCACCGCGCCCGCCGCATGGAGCGGTTCCTCTCGCAGCCGTTCCTCGTGGCCGAGGTGTTCACCGGCAAGAAGGGTGAGAAGACGAGCCTTGCCGACACGATCCGTTCGTTTGAGGAGATCGCCGACGGCAAGTGGGACCATCTCCCCGAGCAGGCCTTCATGTATGTCGGTCCGATTGAGCAGGCCGAGGAGCAGGCCAAGAAGATGGCTACCAAGGCCTGAGACCCCGATCCCCTCAACGGAGGCGTTTCCGCGTGAACGCCCCCGCCTCCGCTTGATACCTCCGCCTCCGCTTGATACCTCCGCCTCCGCTTCCCAAACCCCACATCGATCATGGCAGATACCAAGCAGTCCGGAACGGTGCGGTGCGTGATCGTCACGCCCGAGCAGACGAGCCTCGATACGCAGGCCCGGTCGGTCACGCTGCCGCTCTTCGACGGCCAACGAGGCGTTGGCCGCGGCCACTCGCCCTTCATCGGCCGCCTCGGCGCGGGTGAGGTGAGGATCGTGGGCGAGCAGGGGGCGGCGTCCGACGCCGTCCGCCGACTGTTTGTCGAAGGGGGCTTCGTGGAGGTGGGCCATGACACGGTGACCGTGATCACGCAGCGGGCGATCCCTGCCGAGAAGCTCGACGCGCCTGCCGCCCGCGCGGAACTTGAAAAGCTCGCTGGAAGCCGGGCCGCTGGGGACGAGGCGATCGACGCCCGACTGAAGGCAGAACAAGCTGCCCGTGCGCTCGTGCGGACTGCCACCCGGGGCGGCTGACGCCGGGTGAGCCGGTTCGGAGGGCAGGGGGCCGCGGCCTGCCAGCATCCCACGGCGGCCACCGTGTGGAGCGGTGACGGCGGCTGGGCCGCCGGCCGGAGCCCCTGAACCGTCTTTTGACGGCCTGAATCGGCATGGGCGGGGGCATGCCGACT
Organism: Planctomycetota bacterium; assembly: GCA_003670825.1. GTDB lineage: Bacteria > Planctomycetota > Planctomycetia > Pirellulales > UBA1268 > QWPN01. Next base: position 2,129 of record QWQL01000135.1, on the reverse strand, counting down.
TCGCTAGTCTCTGGGCGTTCCCGCCCCTGGAGACGATTACCATGCGTGCCCTGCTCCTGTCACTCTGCTGTTTCGCCGCCTCAGTCGCCCCCTGCTTCGGCCAGGCGTCTGCGAAGGTCCCCGTGGTGTTCGCGGCCTACGCGACGCCGCTGGAGGAGCCTTGGAACATGGTCATCCACACGGCGTTGCAAGACGCCGAGAAGATGGGCCGCATCAGCTACACCTGGCAGGACAAACTCGCCACGCCGCAGGCGATGACCTCCGGGCTTCAGTCAGCCCTTGTCCGCCGCCCCGACGTGGTCTTTGCCGACGGTGTCGAGGCCCTCGACGCCATCAAGGCGGTGGCCGCCGCCAACCCCGGCATTTCGTTCGTGGTCGGCACGTCGTCGGCCCCCGTGGCCCCGAATCTCTCGGTATTCGACAGCAACCTGTCGGAACCCGCGTACCTGTGTGGTTTCGTCGCCGGCAAACTCACGAAGACGGGCATCGTGGGGGTCGTGGCGGGCCGCAGCGACGTGCAGGTGCACCGCGCGATCAACGCCTACATCCAGGGAGCCCGCGACGCCAACCCCGCGGCCAAGGTGAAGGTGACCTTCATCGATTCCTGGTATGACCCGCCCAAGGCCAGGCAGGCCGCTCTCGATCAGATCGCCGCGGGCGCGGACCTGATCTGGGCCGAACGGGAAGGGGCCATTGCCGGCGCCCGCGAGAAGGGCGTGCAAGCCTTCGGCAATCTGGTGGATCAGAACGTCGAGGGGCCGGAGACGGTGCTTACGGGCCCGGTCTGGAGCATGGCCCCGATCGTGGATCATGTCTCTAAACTGTCGGCCGCCGGCATGATCCGTGGCGAGAGCTACCTCGACTTCTCGACACTCGCCCGCGGCGGCGCGATCCTCGCCTCGTGGCATGGGTGGAACGAGAAACTCCCGCCCGACGTGATGGAACTCATCCGGGCAAAGCAGAATGCGATCAAGACGGGCGTGCTCGTGATCAACCCCAGCGCCGACAGGCCCGTGGGCGATTGAGGGGCAGATGAACCGCCCGCGGACGTGGAGCTAGATCTGCCAGTCGACGCCAGCCTCGGGCATGTCGCCCCGCATTCGTAGTTTGGGACGCTCGAGCACGACCGTCGTGTGCGGATCGACCGACCGCGTCAGCCAGACATTGCTGCCGATCACCGAGTCATGGCCGATTCGCGTTGCCCCGCCGAGCACGGTCGCGTTGGCGTAGATCACCACGCCATCCTCGATCGTCGGATGCCGTTTGGTGCCGCGAACGAGGTGGCCGTCGGCGTCGGTCTGGAACGAGAGGGCCCCGAGCGTGACGCCCTGATAGATCTTGACGCGGCTGCCGATCTCACAGGTTTCGCCGATCACGACGCCGGTGCCATGATCAATGAAAAAATGGTCGCCGATCGTTGCGCCCGGATGGATATCGATGCCGGTGCGGGCGTGCGCCCACTCGGTCATCATCCGGGGAATCAGCGGCACCTCCAACCGGTGCAGGACATGGGCGAGCCGATGGATCGTCACCGCCTCGAGGCCGGGATAGCAGAAGATGATCTCGTCGAGGGTCCGTACGGCGGGGTCGCCGTCGTAGGCCGCCTGGACGTCGGTCGCGAGCACCTTTCGCAACTCGGGGATCCGCTCGAGAAACTCGACCGCCTTGGCCTGCCCGAGGGCCTCGAAGTCGGCATCCTCCGTGCAGTGCCGCACGGCATCCGACACGGCCGGCACCTCAACGCCCTGTTCCAGGGCGGTCCGCTGCACCGAGAGGCTGTGCCGCAAAGCCCGCCCGATCTGGACGGTGAGTTTGTCGTGGAGGCCGTCGATCAGGTCGCCCACGTGGTAGGTGACATTGCCGAGGTGGAGGTTTTCGCGGCGGCGATAGCCGGGATAGAGAATCTCCTTGAGATCCTCGCAGACCGAGATGATCGCCTCGTAGTTGGGCAGCGGGCAGTGACCGAGGTAGTGGATCGTAGGGACATCCTGGTACGTCTCGACGATCCGCCGCGTCAGTTCCGGCAACTGCTCCTTGATTCGTAGGTCGGTGGCCATGAAGGTCGATCGTAGGGGTGACAGCGGGACCCGGCAAACAAATCTCCGGTACGGTCGGCGGATTCCGGTCGT
>QWQL01000061.1 GCA_003670825.1 Planctomycetota bacterium | reverse complement strand
ATCCATAATCTCCGCGGTGAGAAGGTCGGCACGGTCAGCCACACCCAGAACACCGAGTATCTCTACGTGGCCTCCGACCGGCCCGTGGCGGCGGCGATCGCCGACCTCGCCGGCCGGATCCGCGGCCGAACCGTCGGGGCGGGCGACGCGTAAATCAACCGTCCGCTCTCCTCCCCCACCTCGCCAGGATCCCGCCATGCATGCCGTCCGCTCGCTGATCCCGCTCACCCTCCTCGCCGCTGCGCTCCTCGTGCCCGCCCGCCCGGCGGAGGCCGTCAGCCCGCGAAACCCGTACTCGAGCTTCAACCTCTCCGGGGTCAACTACGGGGCGATGCAGTGGGAGCGGGCACAGCGGCAGGGGAAGCGGGTCTGGCCCTACTACAACACGCCATCCCGTGGCGGCTCTCGCGGCAGCGCCGTGAGTGTCGGCGGCGTCGGGAACGGCGGGTTTGCCGGCGGCACCTACCGCACCACCCCCCGCCGCTGGCGCCGCTGAAAAAGCCGTCAGGGCCGCGGCGGATCGTCCTGATAGATGCGGTATTTTTTGGTGACCAACGCCCCGCCCCGCTCGAGCGTCCGCCGCGACAGGTAGTTGCTCTCCAGCACCCAGGAAAACTCCACTTCCCGGAGGCCCCACTTCATAAATCGCTCGTAGAGCCCGTTCATCAGCACCAGGCCGATGCCCCAGGCCTGATATTCCGGGATCACGTTGGTACTGATCGCCCGCAGCCGCTTGATGGCTTTCTTGTTCCAGAGCAGCCGCAGGAAGCCAAACGGAAACAGGCGGCCATCGATCGCCTTGATCCGCGGGTTGTAGTCGAGCAGGCAGAACACCGCGCCCACCGGCTTGCCCTCCACCTCGGCCACCAGGGTGAGTTCCGGCTCGATCAGGTACTTGAGGCTCGCCGCCATATGGTCGATCTCACCCGACGTGAGCGGCACGAATCCCCAGGTGCCGCCGAGGCTCTCGTTGTAGATGTGAAGAAACGTCCGCACCTCGTCGGCAAACCGACGGCGGTCGAGCGGTCGGATCGTGACGCCGAACCGCTCCTTGACCCCCTCCACCATCGTCACCAACTTCGGGTCGAGCCCGCCGAGCATCGAGGTCTCACCCCAGAAGGCGAACATGTCCTCGATCTTGCCGAAGCCCGCATCTTCGACGAGCTGGGCATACCAGGGCCGGTTGTGCGTCATCATGAAGAATGGGGGCGTATCGAAGCCCTCGATCAACAGGCCGCACTCGTAGTTGAGCGAGGGATTCGCCGGACCGCGGATGCACGTCATCCCCTGGGCGTGAAGCCAGTCGCCCGCCGCTTGAAAGAGCGCCCGCGAAGCCGCCGTGTCTTCGTCGCACTCAAAAAATCCAAAGAAGCCCCGCTGTTCCTTGTAGCGGTCGATGTGGCCCGCGTTGACGATCGCCGTGATCCGGCCGACGTCGCGACCGCCTCGTGTGGCGAGAAATGATTGGCTCTTCGACCGCTCGTAGAAGGGATGTTTGCGGAAGCCGAGCAGCTCCTGCTGCGACATGATCACCGGCGGTATCCAGCAGGGATCATCTGCGTAGATCCGCCAGGGCAGGCGGATAAACCGCTGCTGCTGGCTCCTCGTCTCGACCGGCTGGATGGCGATGTCGGCCACGAATTTCTCCTTATGCGGCTGCATCTTGGGTCGGCGTGAACGTATTCGTCAATCGCGCCGCCCCGCCGGATCGTGCCGGAGATACACTCTGGTGTCATCCATGAGTCGCACCGCCATCCGGAACGCCCCGCCATGCCGCACATCCTCGTCGTCGAGGACGAGCAGCATCTCGCCTTTGGAATCAAGTTCAACCTTGAGGCTGAGAGCTACACGGTGACCACCGCCGGCGACGGCCCCACCGCCCTCGACCTTCTCTCCACGGCAACACCACCGATCGAACTGGTGGTGCTCGACCTGATGCTTCCCGGCATGAGCGGCTACGCCGTCTGCGAAGAGATCCGGGCCAAGGGAGACCACATCCCGGTCGTGATGCTCACCGCGCGGACGCTCGTCGAGGACCGAATCCGCGGCTTCGACGCCGGCACCGATGTCTACCTGCAGAAGCCCTTCGACCTCGAGGAACTCCTGTCGGTCATCCGCAGCCTGCTCTCTCGGCGAGGCCGCGACGAGAGGACCGCCGAGCCGGTCGACGCCGCTCCGTCGGCAACCGCAAGGTTTGGCTCCGCGGAGGTCAACTTTGAGACCTGGGAGGCTTCGATTCGAGACGTGCCGGTCAAACTCACGAGCCTGGAGATGAAGCTGCTGAAATACCTCGTGCTGCACGAGGGCAAGGTGGTGACCCGCGAGGAGCTGCTCACGAAAGTCTGGGGCATGAACCGGCCACCGGCAACGCGGACGGTCGACACCTTCATGCTCAACCTACGAAAGACCTTTGAGGACGATCCGGCACGGCCGGTGCACTTCCTCTCGGTCCGTGGTATCGGCTACAAGTTTGTCAGCAGCCCAGGAGCGCCGCCGCCGCCCGCCCCGGATCAGGCTGGGTGAGCAGCGACTCGCCCACGAGCATCGCGGCGATGCCCGCCGCCTCGAGCCGCTCAACGTCGGCCCGGGTTTTGATGCCGCTCTCGGCCACGAGTACCACCTCGTCGGGCACCCGCTCGCGAAGCCGCAGCACGGTGTCGAGATCGGTAGTCATCGTCTTGAGGTTGCGGTTGTTGATCCCCACGAGCGTGGCGCCGAGGTCGAGCACGCGGGAAAGGTTCTCCGCATCGTGGAGTTCCACCAGGGGTGTCATGCCGAGGTCGAGGATCTCGCGATAGAGGCTCCGTAGCAGGCAGTCATCGAGGCACTCGGCGATCAGGAGCACCGCATCAGCACCGTGGGCTCGTGCTTCGATCACCTGGTAGCGATCGACCACGAACTCCTTGCGGAGCACCGGCAGCGGCACGGCGATCCGGGCACTCTCGAGATCGACGAGGCTTCCGCCAAAGCCAGGGCCGTCGGTGAGCACCGAGAGACAACTCGCCCCGGCGGTGGCGTAGCCGCCCACGACCTCCTCGATCGTGGCCCCTGGGCGGATTTCACCGGCCGACGGGCTCTTCCGCTTGAACTCGGCGATCAGCCTGATCGGCCCGGGCGCCGCGAGCACCGCGAAGAAATCCCGCACTGCCGGGGCCACCGAGAGCCGTCCCTCGAGCGCCGCCGTCGGCACCCGGTCCCGTGCCACCGCCACCTCGATCCGCTTCCGCGTCACGATCTCGGCGAGGATGTCAGGCATTTCAGGACCTCGTTCGGGGACCGCTCTCGAGCATTCCCGTCCGGGACGAACGTGAGCACGACGGCTTCCGAGTCTACCCGCCTTTGCCGTGGGCTGTCCCCGATCACCGCGCCGGCACCTGCACCGGGCGGCCGTCGTCGATGGCGATCAGGTAGGCGAGCACGATCTCGTCGACGGTGTCGGCCAGAAACTCCACGCGGCCGTCGGCCCAGAGCGATTGCACGCCGCCTGGGTGCGCGCTCCGCGGCGCGCTCGAGAGATACCTCCAGATGTCGTCTTCCTGCCACGTGGCACACGGCATCCGGCGGTGGGTTTCGCCATCCTGATCCGAACAGTCGTACAACACGTCGACGTTGACCGCGGGGTCGCGAATATTGGGCCGCTGCGTGTGCCCAAGGCTCATCGGGAAATGCCGAAACGGCGGCGCGTCGGGATACGGGTGCATGTCGTAGGCCAGCACGCTCGCACCATTCCAGCCCACGGCCCACGCTCCACGGGCATCCCATGCCTCGGGGCCAGCGATCACCTCCGCGGCCATGATCGTCGCATGCATGCCGTCGCGAAGATCGCGGAGTCGCGGCCGCGGCCGCCAGCCGAGAGCCGCCGGAAAGCGCTGCTGAAACTCGACGTGGTACGGACTCGCCCAGGCCGCGTAGCTGCCCTTGCCGCACGGTCGGCCCTTCGTGAGCGTGTCGTGACGAAAGGGTGTCCCCCCCGGGTCACTGGGGCAGGCCAACACCTCGGGCCGATCCGACTCAGGCCCCGGAACAACCTGGTGTGGCGCGGCTTCGAACAGGCTGCGGGAGAGGTCGAACCGGTCGAATCGGGCCTGCTCCTCGAGGAAGGAAAGAATCTGCACCAGCCACGAGTGCGACGTACCCGACCGTGGGTCGAAATCACCTCGCCGCGTGATCGTGCCCGAGGAGACCGTTGTCGGGAGCAGCCGACGGGCCTCGTGGTGGGCCATCACGGCCAGGCCCACCTGCTTGAGATTCGAGGCGCAGCCCAACCTGCGGGCCGATTCCCGCGCCGACTGCACGGCCGGAAGCAGAAGCCCGAGGAGGAGCCCGATGATCGCCACGACCACCAGAATCTCAACAAGGCTGAAGCCGCGCCGGCTGCCACCTGCCATCGTGCCACCTCGCGTTTCGCTCGCACCGCATCCAAGCAGCCGATCCACGCCCGGTCGACTATAGCCGACGGGCAGCCGTGTCGACCGCGTCGCCGGATGCGACGCCCTCTCGGGGTCAGCCTGCCGGGGCCACGATGGCCCGGCAGGCGCTCCGATCAGTGCCGGAAATGCCGGCGGGCCGTGAACACCATCGCAATGCCTGCCGCGTCGGCCGCGGCGATCACCTCGGCATCCCGCTTTGAGCCCCCCGGTTGCACGATCGCGGCGACGCCTGCTCTGGCGATCAGTTCGATCGAGTCGGGGAACGGAAAGAAGGCGTCGGAGGCGAGCACGCCCCCCTTCGCCTTGGCCCCGGCCTTCTCCAGTGCAAGCCTCACGGCATCGACTCGGCTCGTCTGGCCGATGCCTGCGCCCGCGAGGCTCGTGCCCCGGCAGACGGCGATGGCGTTGCTCGTCAGCCGCCGGACGAGCGTGAAGGCGAAGTCGAGATCCTGGGTCAGGGCGGGGGGCGGAGCGATCGTCGTCACCACCTGCCAGGTCGCGGGATCATCGCACTCGTCATCGGGCCGCTGGGCAAGCAGGGCACCGGCCACGCTCCGCAGTTCAAGCCCCGCGGTCGCCTCCCACGGGTCACCAGCGGGCACCTCGACGAGCCGCACGCTCCCCTTCCATGTGGGCCGGGTGGTGAGGATCTCGACCGCATCCTTGGCGAAGGCGGGTGCTGCGATCACCTCCACGAATAGGCCGGGCACGCAGAGCACCTCGGCACACTCGCGATCGAAGAGCCTGTTGACGGCCACGATCGAGCCGAAGGCGCTCGTCGGATCGGCTGACATGGCCGCCATCAGGGCATGGGCCACGGTGCCCTCGGACGCCGCCCCGCACGGATTGGTGTGCTTGACGACCACGGCGGCAGGATCCTGGATCAGGCCCGCCAGCCGCGTGGCCGCATCCAGATCGAGCAGGTTGTTGTAGGAGAGTTCCTTGCCGCAGAGCTGTTTGAGGCCCGCGAGGCCCAGGTGCGTGCCGGCAGGCGCATACAACGCCGCCGATTGGTGTGGATTTTCGCCGTAACGGAGCGGCAGCCGCCGCTCGAGTTCGAAGGTCATCCGTGCCGGTAGCGGCAGATCGTTGGCGACATCGGCGACGGACACTGCCGCCGGAGCCTCGGCGACGAGGCCCGCATGCCGGGCCATCCAGCGGGCGATCACGGCGTCGTATGTCGCTGTCTGCTCGAAGGCCGCGGCTGCCAGCTGCCGCCGCTCCGCCAGCGTGGTGCCCCCGCGGGCGAGCGCCGCGATGAAGGAGTCGTACTGGGCGGGGCTCGTGACGACGCTGGTGAAGGCATGGTTCTTGGCCGCCGCCCGCACGAGGCTTGGACCGCCGATGTCGATCAACTCGATCGCCTGGGCCGGCGTGCAGTCGGGCGTGGTGATCACGCTCTGGAAGTCGTAGAGATTGACGATCACCGCATCGAAGCGATCGATCGAGTGCTCGGCGAGCACGGCGATGTCGTCGGGCCGGTCGCCGCGGGCGAGAATGCCTGCGAAGATATGCGGGTGCAGGGTCTTCACGCGACCGTCGAGTACCTCAGGGAAACCGGTGATCGCCGAGACGTCGTCGACAGACACGCCGAGCTTGGCCAATGCCGTGGCCGTGCCGCCGGTGCTGGCGACGCGAACGCCCGCAGCCTTGAGGGCCGCGGCGAGCCGATCGAGACCGGCCTTGTCGAACACGCTCACGAGGACGCGACGAATGGGGACCACGTCGACCGCGGGCGACGTGGGAGTGGATGGGGAAGTATTCATGGCCCGATTAGACCAGCGGCATCGCCCCTGCAAAGCCGGCGTCATGCCGCCGGGAGTTCGACCTCGAACACCGTTCCGGGGGGTGGTTGGCGGCCGCGGGTACTCACTTTGCCGCGCATCTGCCGCACGAGCGACTTGACGAGAAACAGGCCCAGGCCGGTCCCTGGTGTCGACCGCTCCAACTCGCTCCCGAGGCGGACGAACCGCTTGAAGATCAGCGGCCGCAGCGGGATCGGAATCCCCGGGCCGTTGTCGGCCACGGCAATCCGCACGCGGCCGGTGTTGGTACGGCCGAGCGTGACCGTGATTCGGGGATCAGGCAGCGAATACTTCACCGCGTTGTCGAGCAGGTTGCGGAGCACGATCTCGACGTCGGCGGATCTGCCCACCACGAGGAGCGGCGTGCCCTTCACCGCCTGCACGGTGATCACGTCGGCCACGACGCCGTGCCGCTGGATGACGGCCGCCGCGACACCCTGGAGCAGCACCTCGACGTCGGCGACGTCGTCTCCGGCCTGCGGCCGCCGCTGGAGTGTCTTGGCGGCGTCAAGGAGATGGTCGATGAGCATGTCGAGTCGCTCGACGTCCTGAAGCATGATGCGGTGGAAGTCGGCCTGCTGCTCGGCCGGCACGGCGCGGCGGGTGAGTGTTTGCAGGGAGAGCTTCAGCGACGCCAGCGGGCTCTTGAGCTCATGCGTCACGCTGTCGATGAAGTTGCTCTGCCGCTGCGAAAGGGCGATGGCCTTCACGGTCAGCGCGAGGTACACGATCACCCCCGCCAAGACCACCACCAACAGCGCTACGCCGATCCCGAGGATCGTCCAGTAGAAAACGGCGTACTGCGAGCCCAGCGCGGCGGCGATGCTGACGAGCACCCAGCCCACCGCCAGGGCGATGATCGCCACGATCAGCACGACGCCGAGAATGATCGGCCAGCCGAGCGAACGACGCGGTTCCATGGTTTCACCCTGGGGGCGGCCTCCGCACGACTGGCAGGGCTGCCGTATGCTGAAGACACCACGCCATCATGCCTTTCCCACCCGATCGCCGCGACCCGTCCGCCCTGCCCCCCGCCCTTCACCGGACGCGGCCCCCGGTGCGCCTGGAGTCAGGCGAGACAGCGGTGGTCTTTCGGTGGTGCGGCGACCGTTGGCGGCACACGGTCACGTTCGCCGGTGAAACCCTGGCCGAATCGGTCGAGGGAACGGCCGACGGCGACGACGCTCGCTGGCCCGTGTCCCCCCCACTGGTCGAACTCTCGGCGATCGATCTGCAGGGGGGGCCGGCGATCCTGGCCGTGGGCCTGGCTGGCCGCTCGCACTTCTCGGCGAGCGTCCGGCCGCACCCCGAGCGTGCCGACACACTCCTGTTCGAGATCGCCTGCCGTGTGAAGGAGCGGCCGAGTTGGCTGGGGTCGACCTATGCCACCGGCGGCGGTACGGAGTCCGTAGCCCCGCTCGACGCGGCAACAGGCTTCCCTGCGACCGTGCAGTGGGCCTACAGCATCGGCCCGAAGGGCATCCGCGCCGCTGCCCAGGCCCAGCGGGCCCCGAGCCCGTGACGGCCGCGGCGACGGCATCTTGCGATCCCCCGGGCGATCGATCACATTCATACCGCTGACACCCCCTCCAGCTGCCACAGCTTTGCCCATGTTCGACGTCATTGAGCGACTCAAGTCCGAGTGGACTGACAAGTACGTGGTGATCGACTCGGTGGCCCCCGAACTTGCGCGATTCGCGCGATCAACCGGCCAGGTCAAGACGGTCAACATGAACGGCCGCTGCCTGGTCGAGTTCGATCAGTACAACAACACGGCCTGGTACGACGTCGACCCCTCGTGCCTGAAGGTTGTCCCCAAGCCGCTTCCGCGGCCCGTGGAGCCGAAAGAAAAAGCAGCGAAGCCTGCGGCCCCCAAGCCGGCAGCGAAGCCGGCCAAGGAAGCCGCGAAGCCAGCCGCTGCCGGCGGCAAGAAGCCCTCCACGGCCGACATCCTCGCCGCCGCCCGCGGCAAGGCAGGCGGGACCACGCCGGCCGAAACATCCACATCTGCTGCGGGTGGAAAACTCTCCACGGCGGAAATCCTGGCGCGAGCCCGAGCGGCGAAGGCATCCGCCGCCCCGCCTGCCGCCGAGAAGCCTGCCGCACCTGCCGAGCCGGAGCCGGAAGCCGCTCCCGTCGCACCCAAAGCCGCGGCGCCGAAGCCCGCCGCCGGTGGGCTCCCCAAGGCCACGGCCGACATCATCGCCTGGTGCCGGGACCACGACGCCAAAGGCTGATCGTGGACCTCGGAAGTCGGCCACCGCACGTCGTTCGAGCGCTTCGTCCTTTTCCGGAAACCTCTCATGATTCGCCTCCCGATCGTCGCCTGCGTCGTGGCTTTCGTGGCTCTGGCGGGGGCCGTCGGCTGCCGACCGCTCTCGCAGCATCCGCTCGTGGTCGAGGCCGTTGAGGAGGTGCGCGGCAACGCTCGCGTTGCGGAGACACTCGGGGGCCCGGTCACCTGCAAAACCGCGGTCCGGGGCACCGCCAACGAGACTGACGGCATCGCCTCGCTGCAGTTCGACGCCATCGGCTCCAAGAGCCAGGGCGTGGTGGTCGTCGAGGGCAAGAAGACCCGAGACGCCTGGGGCGTCACGATGCTGGAACTCCGCCCAGTAGGCGGCGAGAAACTATCGCTGACCGCCGATCTCGAGGCCCGCACCGGCACCGACACGCCCAAGTTCGACCCGGGCGCCCAGCCCGCATCACCGGCCGCGGCACAGCCTCCCCCGGGTGACATCGAGATCGTGCTCCCCCCCGGTCCGCCAGGGCAGTGACGTCTCGGCAAACCCTGCGGATTGCCCAGTTTTTCCGGGCTGTTTGCTCGCGCTGCTAAATGTTTGACTCGCGCGTTCTCGAGTCCATAATGACTTCGTTCCCGTCGCTCGTCGCGCCCGCCAAGGCTCCCTTGCCTCCACACCCGCGGGTCTCCTGAAGCACTGCTGCAGTCAGCCCCACCGGGCAGGCTTGTTGGCCGCGTGCGTCGGGGCTGCGTCACATCAACGGGAGCGAAGCATTCTGAGCCGGCGGGCCGTTCCGTCAGTTCGATGACTGCTTGCGACTGGCGCACGACCTCACACGCCAACCTCACACACCGATAAGGAGTGGTTTCTTCCCGATGGCCCGGATCCGAAACGTTTTCGAAATTATTGAACTGTACGGTCACGACGAGAACTTCGAGCCCCAGTGCACGATGGACTTCGTTCCGACCACGGCCCCTGCCGGCTCCAAGCAGAAGATCACCATCCTCGCCGACCGCATCCAGCGGGGCATGCCCCTGTGGCACCCCGAGGATTCCACCGAAGCGACGGGTGTGCTCGTGGGCGCCGGCGCGGAAGCCTGACTGTAGCTCGGCTACGGGACGGCATGAGTTGTGCAGTTGGGCTGCTGGGCCCCACGCTCGCCATCCTCACGCGGTAGGCGGGCTGGTGAGCCCAACCTCGGCGGCGGGACGGCATGAGTTGTCTCGCCGGGCTGCGGGGGCCCACGCTCGCCATCCTCACGCGGTAGGCGGGCTGGTGAGCCCAACCTCGGCTGCGGGACGGCATGAGTTGTCTCGCTGGGGCTGCGGCAGCCCCACGCTCGCCATCCTCACGCCGATCCCGCCGCCTGCCTGTTTCTTACCCGGTCATTCTGTTCGAGAAGCCGGGAATCGGCGGAGGTCGACGAGCGTAGGCGTATCCTCGCCTCGCGAAGGAGGCCTCTGCCGTCCCCGGCGGCTCTGTGCCCAACCTCGGCTGCGGGACGGCATGAGTTGTCTCGCTGGGGCTGCGGCAGCCCCACGCTCGCCATCCTCACGCCGATCCCGCCGCCTGCCTGTTTCTTATCCGGTCATTCCCGGGAATCGGCTGCGGTCGATGCCCCCGAAGCCGGTGGTTCACCACAACCGGAAGAGCTCTATTGCCGACGGCCGCGGAGGGCTTGCTCGATGTCGCGCCTGGCGGTGTCGGCCTTGAGTTTTTGCCGCTTGTCGTGGTCCTTGCGGCCCCGGCCGATGCCGAGGAGCACCTTCACACGGCCGTTCTTGAAGTACATCTTCAGCGGTATGAGCGTGAGCCCCTTCTCAAAGGCACGTCCCGCAAACTTCGCGATCTCCCGCCGGTGCAGCAGCAGTTTCCTCGGCCGCTTGGGCTTGTGGTTGAGTTGATTGGCCTTCTCGTATTCTGGGATGTCGCTGCCGAGCAGCCAGACCTCGGCCCCCTCCACGCGGCCGTAGGCCTCGTCGAGGCTCATGCGTCCGCCCCGCAGGCTCTTGACCTCGCTGCCGACCAGGGCGATGCCGCATTCGAGCGTGTCCATGATCTCGTAATCGTGCCGCGCCTTACGGTTCTCGGCGACGACCCGCTCGGCGGGCTTTTCGTCGGCCCCCCTCTTCGCGGGCTTGGCGGCAGACTTGGTGGGTTTGGGAGCGGGCACGGCCGTGGTCACAAAGGGTGCGGACTCGATCGGGGAAGACTACACTTTACGGGTTTCAGAGCCCTCCGTCCCCGCCCGCGGAATCATTCGATGCTCGCCCGCCTCGCCCGCCTCGCCTGCCTCGGCCTTGTCATGCTCGCCTCCGCACGTCCGGCCCATGCCGCCGGCCCCGGTTTCGTGCCCGGCCCGGAAAAGCCCGTGGGTGACGGGCCCGCCATCCAGGTGCCCGGTGGCTGGATGGTGGCCTACGACGAAACGATTCCCGGCACCGACGTCGCCTTCCGGATGATCCCCGTCCCAGGCGGCCGCTTCCGCATGGGCAGCCCAGATGCCGAAGCCAGCCGCACGACCGATGAGGGGCCTGCTTTCGAGGTCGGGCTCGACCCCTTCTGGATCGGCCGCTGCGAGGTCACGTGGGGCGAATACAAGCGGTACATGGCGGCCTTCGAACTCTTCAAGGCGATGCGGTCGGCCGGAATCCGCCCGATCACGCCCGACAATGAGGCCGACGCCGTCACGGCCCCCTCGGCGCTCTACGACCCCACCACGACGTTCGTCAACGGTGAGGACGACGCGCTGCCCGCGGTCACGATGACCCAGTTTGCAGCCCGGCAGTACACCAAGTGGCTCAGCGGCCTCACGGGCCGGTTCTACCGGCTGCCTGCCGAGAGCGAGTGGGAGTATGCCTGCCGAGCAGGCACCGAGACGGCATGGAACGTTGGCGACGACGTTGAGAACCTCGACGACGCCGCCTGGTTCACCGACAACTCCGACGAGGCCCCGCACCCGGTCGGGCAGAAGGCCGCCAACCCGTGGGGCCTCCACGACATGCACGGCAACGTCGCCGAGTGGTGCGTCGATGAGCTCGTGTCTGGTGGCTACGGTCGACAGGCGGCCCTGCCGGCGCCGGTTGGCGTGGCTGCCATCATCACTTGGCCGCAGAAACTCTATCCGCGGGTGCTCCGTGGCGGCGCCTACTACGACGAGGCCACGGAGTGCCGGAGCGCTGCTCGCCGCGGCTCTCGCGACGCCGGCGGCACCCGCGAGAATCCCGACTGGAAAGACATCGACCCGAATCTCCCCAAGAGCCCGTGGTGGTACACGGAGGAACCGGCGCTTGGCGTGGGCATGCGGGTGGTGCGTCCGCTCACCGAGCCCGACCCGGCGGCCCGCCGGCGGTGGTGGGATGCCGACACCGAGAGTATCAAGGCCGATACGGCCGACCGGCTGCAGCAGGGCCGCGGAGCCCGGGGGCTCGTCGATCCGACCCTCCCTGCGGAGCTCGAGGCCAAAGGCATCACCGAATGATCAAGGAGCTTTGCATGCCGATTCGTCTCCTCTCGGTCGTCGTGGCCGCCGTGGCGGTCGCGGCGGGGTCGGTGCCGGCCGCGCGTGGCCGCGATTGGCCCGACTGGCGCGGCCCCGATCAAAACCGCCACTACGAAGGCCCACCGCTCGCCACCTCGTTCGATTCCGAGGCGAGCACCAACGTTCTTTGGAAAAACGACGAGGCTGGCGGCATCTCCACGCCCGTGATCCTCGGCGGCAAGCTCTTCACGCTCGTCCGCCACAAGCCGGGCACCCGGGAAGAAGCGGAGAAGGTGCTCTGCCTCGACGCCGCTTCCGGCAGAAAACTCTGGGAGAACGTGTTCAACGTCTACCTCTCCGACGTGCCGTCCGAGCGGGTCGGCTGGTCGGCGGTGATCGCCGATCCCGACACCAACACCGTGTTCGCCCACGGCGTCTGCGGCGTGTTCACCGCGATCGACGCAGCCACCGGTCAGACGAAGTGGCAGCGGTCGCTGCACGAGGAGTTTGGCTTCCTTTCGACCTACGGCGGCCGGACGAATATTCCCGTGGTGTTCGAGGATCTGGTGATCGCCAGCGCCGTCGTCACCGGCTGGGGTGACACCGCCCGCCCGGCACACCGCTTCCTGGGCATGGACAAGTCGTCTGGGGAGGTCCGCTGGATGAACGGCACGAAGGAACTCCCCGAGGACACGACCTACAGCACCCCATCGCTCGCCACGCTCGGCGGCGAGGCGGCCCTTGTCTTCGGGTCGAGTGACGGCAGCATCTGGAACTTTCAACCGCGCACGGGGAAGGCCGTCTGGAACTTCAAGCTCTCCCGACGAGGCCTTAACGTGGCTCCGCTGGTGGACGGTGACAGCGTGTATGTCTCCCAAGCGGAGGAGAACCTCGACAACACGTCGATGGGCTCGGTGACCCGCTTCAAGGGAACGGGCTCGGGCGACATCACGGCGACGAGTGTCGCCTGGCAGAAGAAGAGCGTGATGGACGGCCGCTCGATGCCGGTCATCCTCAATGACCGGGTTTATTTCGTCGACGACGGCGCGAAGGTCTATGCCTTCGACAAGGAGACTGGCAGCCCCGTGGGCAAGCCCGTCAAACTCCTCGGCACGATCGTCCGGGGCAGCCCGTTGGTGGCCGATGGCAAACTCTACATCTGCTCGACGAGCGGCTGGCACGTGCTCGAGCCGACGAAAGACGGCCTGAAGTTCGTCAACCGGATGCGGCTCGATGACGAGGACGAGGTGACGGCATCGCCGATCGCCTGGAACGGCCTGCTGTTCCTCACGACGGGGGCGAGGCTGTATTGCATCGCTGCAGCGCCGCCGGCCGAACGCGCCATGGCGCAGCCGGAGGCATCAGCCCCGCAGCAGGTGTCGATCACCACGCAGGGGCCTGCGGGCGAGCCCGCCTGGGTGCAGGTCGTGCCGGCCGAGGTGCAGGTTGAGGCCGGAGCTGCCCTGCCGCTCACGGTGCGGCTCTATGATGCGGCCGGACGATTCGTGAGGGAGTCGGCCGCCGAGTTTTCCACGACCGCCGGCACGGTGAGCAAGGATGGCGGCTACACGGCGCCCGCCGGCGTTCACGCCGCAGCGATCGTGACTGCGAAGGTCGGCGGCCTCGAGGGCAGAGCGCGTGTCCGCTCGATGCCACCGCTGCCGTGGACCTTCACCTTTGACGACATCCCGCTCAGCGCCGACCCGAAAACGGGCGTGGTGAAGGGTGAACCGCCGCTCCCCTGGATCGGCATGCGGTATCGCCACGTGGTGCGTGAGGTGGACGGTTCAAAGTGCCTGGTGAAGGTGACGACGATTCCCAAGGGCACGCGGAGCCAGGGCTGGATCGGTCCGATCGGCCTGCATGATTACCGCATCCAGGCCGACGTCCGGGCCCGGGAGACGGGCGTCGAGAAACCGGGATCGCCCGCCTCCGACACCCTTCCGTCGGCCGGCAGTGATGCCGACGCTTTCACGAAGAAGTTCGGCAACCCCGCCGCGCTCGAGAAGGCCCGAATGCCCGACATGGGACTCGTCGCGCAGCGGTACACGCTCGACCTGATGGGCGCGAGCCAGCAGCTCCAGCTTCGCTCGTGGCCGCCCCAGGTAGCGACGCATTTCTCGAAGACGATCCCCTTCGCCTGGGAGGCAGGCCGCTGGTACACGATGAAGCTCGAAGCCCGCACCCAGGACGGCGCCGCGGTGCTCCGCGGGAAGGTCTGGCCGCGGGGCGAGCCGGAACCCGCGGCCTGGACCATCGAGGGCGTGCACGAGGCGGGCAACCTCCAGGGCAGCCCCGGCTTCTTCGGCAACTCGAAAGACTCCGAGATCTACATCGATAACGTTTCCGTGGAGGCGGTGAAATGAGCAGGGCATTTTTCTGTGGGATGGCCGTCGTAGTGCTGGGAGCCTGCCCGGCGCTTGCCGCCGAGTGGAACCAGTGGGGCGGCTCACCAAACCGCAATAACGTGCCCGTCGCGGAGAACCTCGCCGTGGAGTGGGCTCCGGGCGAGTTCGATCCCGACAGCGGCGCGTGGGATCCGACGACCTCGAAGAACGTCGCCTGGGCCGCGGCGCTCGGCAGCCAGTCGTATGGCAATCCCGTCGTCGCCGACGGCAAGGCGTTCGTCGGCACCAACAACGGCAAGGGCTGGCTGAAGCGGTATCCCCCGGCCACCGACCTCGGCTGCCTGCTCGCCTTTGACGCGGCCAACGGCTCGTTTCTCTGGCAGGACTCGAGTGAGAAACTCCCCACCGGCCGGGTGCACGACTGGCCGCTGCAGGGCATCTGCTGCGCGCCGCTCGTGGAAGGCGACCGGCTCTGGTATGTCACCAGCCGCGGCGAGGTGAAGTGCCTCGACACCGAGGGCTTTCGCGACGGGGAGAACGATGGGCCCTTCAGCGGCGAGAGGGAGCAGGGGCAGGACGAGGCTGATATCGTCTGGGTACTCGACATGATGAAGGAGCTCGGCGTTTCGCAGCACAACATGTGCTCCTGCAGCGTGACGAGCGCGGGCGACTACCTGTTCGTCATCACCGGCAACGGCGTGGATGAGGGACATCTCAACCTTCCAAATCCAAACGCCCCGAGCTTCCTCTGCCTCGACAAGCGAGACGGGAAGGTGCTCTGGGCCGACGGCTCGCCGGGCGCCAACGTGCTCCACGGCCAGTGGTCGAGCCCGGCCTACGCCGAACTCGGTGGTGTGCCGCAGGTGCTCTTCGGCGGCGGCGACGGCTGGCTCTATGCGTTCGACGCCCGTGGCGAGAATGATCCATCCTCGCCGGGGCCAGCCCGGGCCAAGCTGCTCTGGCAGTTTGACTGCAATCCAAAAGCGTCGAAGTACACCCTCGGCGGACGTGCTGACCGAAACCATCTCATCGGCACACCCGTGGTTCACGACGGGCTCGTCTACATCGCGGTGGGCGAAGACCCCGAGCATGGTGAGGGCGTGGGGCACCTCTGGTGCATTGATCCCACGAAGCGGGGCGATGTCTCGAGCGAACTGGCTCTCAGCCTCGCCGATCCCTCCAGGCCCCTGCCCCACCGTCGCGAGCAGGCGGTGATCAAGGAGCAGGGCGAGGTCGCGCGGCCGAATCCCAACTCGGCCGCCGTCTGGCACTATCCCGGCTTCGACGCCGACGGCAACGGCAAGCTCGCCTTCGAGGAGACGATGCACCGCACCTGCGGCACCGTGGCCATCAAGGATGGGCTGCTCTACGTGGCCGACTTCAGCGGCCTCTTTCACTGTCTCGACCTGAAGACCGGCAAGCCGCACTGGACGCACGACATGCTCGCCGCGAGCTGGGGCTCACCCCTGATCGCCGACGGCAAGGTCTACATCGGCGACGAGGACGGCGACATCACGATCTTCAAGCTCGGCACGGAGCCCGACGTGGTCGCCGAGATCAACATGGGCAACAGCGTCTACTCCACGCCGATCGCCGTCGGCGACACTCTCTACATCGCCAATAAAAGCCACCTGTTCGCCATCCGGGAGGGCGCCACCCCGGCGCCGTGATTGCCATGCACCGCGTCGCCTCGCTTCTCGCCACACCCCTCCTCGCCATCGCCTGCATCCTGCCGGCCACTGCAACAGAAACGGCCCGGCCGGGTGATCTCGTGCGGTCCGCGAAGCGAATCGCCGTCCTCGGCGATTCGGTCACCCAGGACGGCCGCTGGGTGGCCGACCTCGCCGCCTGGATGGAGGAGCAGGGCCTCCCCGCGGACGTGATCAACGTCGGCCTGTCGAGCGAGACCGTCTCCGGCCTCACCGAAGTGGGGCATGCCGGCGGGACGTTCCCCCGGCCCGATCTCTTCGACCGGCTCGACCGGGTGCTCACGGTGACGCGGCCCGACGTCGTGCTCGCAATGTACGGCATGAACTGCGGCATCTACCAGCCGCTCGACGACGGCCGGTTCGCGAAGTTCAAGGACGGGATCGCGCGGCTGCACGCGGCCGTCGAGAAGGCGGGAGCGCGGATCATCCACCTCACGCCCCCGATCTACGACAAGCAGCCGGGCAAGCCCGGCCCCGCAGGCGCAGCCGACTACGACGCCGTGCTCGCCGCCTACTCCACCTGGCTGCTCTCAAAGCGGGCCGCTGGCTGGGGCGTGATCGACGTCCACGGACCGATGAAGGCGGCGCTCGAGGCGCGGCGGCAGGAGAACCCGGAGGCCACCTTCACCCCCGACTGCATCCATCCGAACGACGCGGGCCACTGGGCCATCGGCCGAGCGGTGATCGCCGGCCTTGGCGACGAGGCGGCGGCAACCGATCCGCATCTGGAGGCCACACTGGCCCCGTTCCTGCCCCAGGTGACGCAGCGGATGAAACTGCTGAGCGACGCCTATCGAGAGGCGGCCGGCCACGCCCGGCCGGGCACGCCACAGGGGCTCTCGATCGCCGCGGCCGAGGCGGAGGCCCGGCGGCTCACCGATTCGCTCCGCTCGCGTCGGCTCCAGCTGCGTGGCACCAAGCACGAGAGCGGCGAGTGGCGGATGGCGATCGAGTGGCCGCGGCCGAAGATAGTCGACCCGGGCCCGGCCCCGGAGAAGCCGGCCCCGATTCCGGCCGACGCCGTCGTGCTTTTCGACGGCCACGACATGTCGGCCTGGGAAAACGGCGACGACTGGAAGGTGGCCGACGGCGTGGTAACGGTCGGCAAGGGGCAAATCGTCTCCGACCAGGCCTTTGGCGACTGCCAGGTGCACTGCGAGTTCCGGCTCCCATCCCCCGCCACCGGCAAGGGCCAGGGCCGTGGCAACTCGGGCATCTTCCTGATGGGCAAATATGAGATCCAGGTGCTCGACTCGTTCGAGGACGGCTCCGATGGCCCGCTCACCTATCCCGACGGCCAGTGCGGCGCCCTCTACAAGCAGCGGCCCCCAGCCGTGAACGCCTGCCGCAAGCCGGGCGAGTGGCAGTCGTACGACATCCTGTTCACGCGGCCGCGATTCGCCGCCGACGGCACGCTCGCCAAGCCGGGCCGCGTGAGCGTGCTCCACAACGGCATCGCGATCCACTCCGACACCGTGATCCTAGGTGAAACAATCTGGCACCAGCCGCCGGGCTACCAGCAGCACCCCGACGCGCTGCCGCTAGCCATCCAGGATCACGGCAATCCGGTTCAGTTCCGCTCGATCTGGGTGCGGCGGTTCGAGCCGGTACAGCCGCAGCCGCTCCCCTAGGCCGCATCAAGTTTATGTGGAGCTTCGTTTACGTGCGCACGTGCGGGTAGGCGAAGGGGGTCGGCGAACGCTCGAGGAGCCTTGGGCGTATCCTCGCCCGGCGACGAGACTTTTGCCGCCCCCGAGCCGGCGAACCACGGAAGTCGAATGCGCTCGAGCGTCTGTTGCCGTCACCAGCGTCACCGCGTGAACGCTGCCTCGATGATCGCACCGGTGACCGCCGACGCCACCGTCGGCTCCCCGACGATGACCTCCTGCGGCACCGACCCGTACACCACCGGATAGGGCTTCCGCCAGCCGGCGGCCACCCAGCCATCCTTGCGAGCGTCGAGTTGCTCCATCGGCAGCGGACCGGCCTGCTCCAACTCACCCGGAAGCTTGAGCGGCTCCACGTCGACCACTTCCTTGAAGACCTTGTTAAACCGCTTCTGGAGGATCCTCCGCAGCGAGGTCTGCTGCACGTTGAGCTTCTCGCCACCGCCGGGCACGAATCCCGGCGGATAGATCTGCACGTCGCCGTCGCGGACGAGTCGGATGCCCGGGTGGCCCGGCTCGACCCGGTAGGCCGCCCAGACGTCCATCGCGTCGAACGCGCGATCGCCCGAGGTGTAGTTGGTGCCTCGGACGGTCATCTTCACGCGGTTGTCGTCGACGTCGAGCTCCACGGGGCGTCGCTTGGCGAACGTGATCGACCACGGGGGCTGATCGGCTTCGTTCTGCAGTTCCTGTGGCACGGCGACATTGTTCTTCTTCATCTGCTCTTCCACGAACTGCTGCGTGATCGTGCGGCCACCGAGCGTGATCTCGGCGGTGTTGTTGACCATCGACTCGTGCACTCGTGCCGAGAGCACTGCATCAGGGTCGACGACCGGCGGGGCGGTGAAGGCGGCGATCTGGTCGGCGAGCGACTTGCGGGCGGTCACCTGCAGCCGCGACTGCGTGGTGGTGAGGTGCAGCATCTCCGGATACCAGCCCCGCTCCAGCAGCGGCTGCCGGAACTTCGTCTGGTAGTCGCGCGACGCCCGGGCGATGGGATCGGCCGTCTGGCTCTCGAACTGCTCGCGGACCCGCTCGCGGGCCTTCCCCTCGGCGATCGCCTCGACCCGGGGCCGCATTTCCGCGATCTTCTTGCTGGCGATCTTCCGGATCAGCCGCTGGCCGAACTTCTTGCTGACGCCAATACCGGCGGTCCGGGTGTCGGTCGAGGCGTGGGCCTCGACCGGCAGGGCCACGATCCGCTGGTCGTCGATCAGCATCCGCTTGCGGGCACCCACCTGGGTCGTGCCGAGCGTGCGGACGGTCACCGGCCCTTGGGAGCCCTTGGTTTCGGAGTGATTCGTGGCATCGAGGGCGATGTCGACGACGGCACCCGACTGAGACGGAACGAAGTCGAGGCGAACGAGCCCGGTCGTGCGGCCCGAACCTCGCACCCGCGTGCCGAGGACCACGTCGTTGATCGGCGCGACATCATCAACGGAGCGGTTCACACCCTTGGCCAGCAGGCTCTCGTCGACCTCGAGAAACAGGTTCGGCCGATTGATGGCACTGCGGATTCTCGCGACCACTCCGGGGGCTTGTGCCGAATCCTCGAGCCGGGCGAGCAGCGGGCCGACCGGATCGAGGGGCTCAGGCGTACCGGTCGCGGCGGCGGTGGCCACGGCCGCGGCGAGCTTGTCGAGCCGCTGGGCGTAGACCTCGCTCGCCTGGGGATTGGTGGCCGCGTCGGCCGCCTCGAGATAACCGCCAACCGCCCGACGGACCGCGGCAAACGGCGGCATCTCCAGCCCGTTTTCACCAGAATCGAGCCGGCCGAACAGCCGCCGGAGCGTCGCGGCATCACCCGAGGCTCCGGATGCTGACTGCTGGCGGAGCGTCGGCCAGTCGAGATACGTCTTCCAGTTTTCACCACTCGGGCTGCGGGCCAGGAGCCGCTCGAGCGGCCCGAGGGCCTCACGGAGTTTCGAGGCAGCCGAAGCCAACCGGCCCTCCGACACGGGGCGGAAAGCTTCGCCTGGACCGAGCGGCTCGTTGGCCAGCCCGGCGAGATCGGCAGCGGTTGCCGCTGGGGAGCAGGCAAGCGCCAGAACAAGGCTGGCAGCCAGCAGAGATCGAGAACAGTGGCGTAGCGACATGCGTCGGGTGTCCGGGGTGAAGACTGGGGAACCAAAGCCGACGGGCTGCCACTCGGCCGATAGTCGGAGGGCCAAAGTGTAGCCGGAGCGGCTTACCAGCCTCCACAGCAACTCTCGGCAGACCGAAACCGCCGCGTTTGAGCCGCATGGCCGGTTTTTGAGCCACGGCGACCGTCATCTTTGGAAGGCCATACACTTCCCGCACACCACCCAGGCCGTACCTCGTGCAGAGTCGCTGCAGGCGGCAGTCTTTGCACACTCACCGCTGCTTGCCTCCAGCATGCCTAGGGCTTCCAATCCCATTCCCTCCCTCCTCGTCGGCCCCAGCCGGCGTCCCCTTCCT
>QWQL01000125.1 GCA_003670825.1 Planctomycetota bacterium | reverse complement strand
TGATGCGTCGGACATCGTGGGCACGCTCCAGATATCGAGCACCTTCAGGCCCTTGCAGGCAGCAAGATGGGCCAGCCCCACGTCGCCAACACTGCTCAGTTCGTGGAGATAGAGCCGCTCCAACTCCGGCAGTGCAGCCAGCACGGCCAGGCCCGCATCCCCAACCTCGGGTAGATCGCGGAGCGTGAGTCGGTTGAGCTTCTTGAGCGCCCCGAGCGACAGCACCCCCTCGGAGCCCATGCCCTGGCACCGGAAAATCTCCAGCGACGTCAGGCCGGTGAGCGCCCCGAGGTGGGCACCCGAGGCGTTGGTGATGGCGAAGTCTTGCGCGAGCAGCGACTCGAGCGACTGGCTTTCGGCGAGTTGGGCCATGCCCTCGTCGGTCACCACGGTGCTGCGGTGCTTGAGCGCCTTGAGCTTCGGCAGGCCGCCCACCACGCCGAGTGTCATGTCGCCCGCCTCCATGTTGCCGCGGAGGTCGAGCGCCTTGAGCTCCGTGAGCTTCGAGAGCCGGCGGGTGTTGAGATCGTTGAACCGCGTCTGTACCAACGAGAGCCTCTCCAGGCCGCCGATCGTGGCGATCGACTTCATCGCGGCGCCGGTGAGGTTGGTATTGCTCGAGAGATCGAGCTCGATCAGCCCCGGAAACGAGGCCGCGATCGTCTCCACTGCCGCGTCGGTGATCCCGCTGTTGGTGACCGCCAGCACCTTCAGCGCCGCGAGCCCCTTCAGCCGCTGCACGAGCGCGTCGTCAAACTCGCGGCAGTTGAAGATCTGCAGTTTCTGCAGGCCATCGAGACGGCCGAAGAGGGCGATGTCGTCGGCCGTGACACTCGAGCCGTCTTGCACGGAGATTTCCGTGAGCAATCCAGACGGGTCGACCACGCAGGTCGCCCCCGCCCCGAGCGCCTCGATCCGGCTGCGGGCGGCCTGCACGTCGGCGGGTTTAGCGGCGCGAGCCACGGGGGCGAGCAGTCCGCACGTCGCGAGCAGGCCGCAGATCGCAAGCAGGCGGTGACGTGCCGTGATGGCGAAGGGCTGGCCGCGCCTGCGAAAGCGAAGGGATGCCGGAAGCATGGTCATGAAAAGCTCAGTCGAGGCGGTAGCCCGCGGGGTAGTTCGGCTTGATCAGGTCGGCGACCTTCGGCGTCTTGAGCGAGTCGAGGTTTGTGACCTTGAGATTCACGGCATCCCACTCGACCTTCTCGCCCCAGTCGCCCATCTCGCCGTTGGTGCCCCCCTTGGCCGCCGCCCAGACGGCGAGGTTGCCCAGGAGAATCGTCTCCGTGAGCGGGCCGGCGCGATCGACGAAGTTGGACTTGGCGATCGACGGATCGCCCGCCCGCTTGGCGCGGAAGAACTCAAACATGTTGTTGACGTCGAAACCCTTGCCCTGGTCTTCGGCCTTCTCGTAATCGGCCTCGACCTTCTCGACACCCTTGAGTTCGTATTTCCCGCAGTAGTCGTCGGTGCTGTAGAAGGCCCCCTTCTCGCCCACCACGAGCACGCCGCTGTCTGACACCTTGTCGATGCCCCACTTCGAGAACACCTCCAGCGGCGGCTTGTTGCCCTTGCGGTCGTACCACCAGAATGGGATCGCCGGCCGCTCGCTCGTGGCCGGGAACTCAAACTTGATGATCGAACTCGCGGGAAAACTGTCAAAATCGTGGCCGGTGGTCCGGGCCACCACAGAGATCGGATCGCGCAGCCCACAGGCGGCGTAGGGCACCGTGAGTTGGTGGCAGGCCATGTCACCAAGCGCGCCGGTACCGAAATCCCACCAGCCGCGATGCTGGAAGGAATGGTAGAGGCCGGGCCAGTACTCCCGCGACGGGGCCACCCCAAGCCAGGCCTTCCAATCAACCCGCTCGACCGCCTTGCCGATCTCTTTCTGCTTCTTGCTCACGAGGTCGGAGACGATCTCGGCCACCTCCTCGGCGGTGATCGACGAATCCTCCTGCTCATCGACCTCTTTCATCGCCTGTGTCTGGTACTTGCGGACGTCCATCCGCCGGCCCGGCCCCTGGGCCCAGACGGGGCGATTGGACCAGGCATAGACTTCCTTGAGTGGGCCGAGCACGCCCGACTTGAGCTGGGCGATTGCCTCCCGCGAGGAGTCGAGCGCGGTGCCCTGGTTGCCCATCTGTGTGACCACGCCCTTGTCGGCCATCTCCTTCGCCACCCTGGCCAGCAGCCG
This sequence comes from Planctomycetota bacterium, assembly GCA_003670825.1. GTDB lineage: Bacteria > Planctomycetota > Planctomycetia > Pirellulales > UBA1268 > QWPN01. The sequence continues at coordinate 3,769 of QWQL01000125.1, read as the reverse complement.
GGCCTCGTAGATCGTGCGGGTGAGCGGCTTCTGCGTGTAGCACGAGATACCCAGCCGCATGGCCTCGAGAGTGGCCGGGGCGTGCATGTGATCGGGGGTGCTGATGGTGCACATGTCGATCTTCTTGCCGTGCTTGGCAAGCAGTTCGCGGAAGTCGGTAAACCGCTCCGCATCCTGAAACTTCTCGGCCTTGCCTTTGCTCTCGAGCGTGTTGCGGTCGACGTCGCAGATCGCGATCACGTTGCCAAACAGGGCGGCGTTGTCGGAATCACTGCTTCCCTTGCCCCCGACCCCGATGCAGGCCACGTTGAGCTGCTCATTGGCCGAGTTGCTCCAGGCCGTGCGACTGCCGGCGGCCACGAAGTAGCCAGCGCTCAGCAGGGAACTGGTTCCAAGAAAACCGCGACGCGATGTGGGGGTCATGCACTATTCCTCTGGCATTTCGCGGATCAACATCATGGCTTGGGCGGCGACGTCGCCGCCCGACGGTCGGCCACAGGGTAGCCGATGAACTGGAATCCGTGGCCTTGGCGGAGCGGTCGGCGGGCCCTAGGCTGCGGCCCTGCCGGGGCCGTGGCCACGGACTAATTTCACCCAGGTTAGGCTACATGACAGTCCTCCTCGAGATCAAGAACGCATCAAAACGCTACGGCGACCAGGTTTTGCTCGACGGAGCCTCGGCCACGATCACCGACGACGGCCGGGTGGGTTTCATCGGCCGCAACGGGGCCGGCAAGAGCACCCTGCTGCGGGTGATTCTCGGTGACGAAGAACTCGATTCCGGGGAAATCGTCCGCCATCCCCGGCTCAGGCTCGGCTACCTCAGGCAGCACGATCCGTTCCTTCCCGGAGAGTCGTCCCTCGACTTTCTGATGCGGGACAGCGGCCAGCCCGACTGGAAGTGCGGCGAGGTCGCGGGGGAGTTTGAGATCAAGGGGGCGATGCTCACCGGGCCGGTGGCGGCGCTCTCGGGCGGTTGGCAGACGCGGGTGAAGCTCGCGGCCTTGCTGCTCCACGAGCCCAACCTGCTCCTCCTCGACGAGCCGACCAACTTCCTCGACCTGCGAACGCAGATTCTCCTCGAGCACTTCCTGCGGGGCTACCGCGAGGCCTGCCTGATCGTCTCGCACGATCGAGCCTTCCTCGGGGCCACGTGCGATCAGACTCTCGACCTGACCAGCGGCAAGTTGACGGTCTATCCGGGGCGTGTCGACGCGTTTCTCGAGTATCAGCGGGAGAAAGCGGCGCACGTCGAACGAACCAATGCCGCCGTGCTCACGAAGCGGCGGCAACTGGAAGACTTCATCGCCCGCAACAAGGCCCGGGCCTCGACCGCGTCTCGGGCGAAGTCGAAATCCAAGCAACTCGAGCGGCTGGAGGTCGAAGATGTGGTGGCCGAATCCCCCACCGCCGCGATCCAGTGCCCGGCCGTGGCGGCCCGCCGAGGGCCGGCGGTGCGGTGCCGCGATCTCGGCGTGGGCTATCCCGACCACACCGTCGCCCGCGGCATCGATCTGGAGATCGTCCACGGGTCGCGGGCCGCGATCGTGGGCGACAACGGCCAGGGCAAGACGACCTTCCTGCGATCGCTCGTCGGCTCGCTGCAGCCCGTCGCGGGCGACGTGAAGTGGGGGCACGGCTGCGAGATCGGCACGTATGCCCAGCATGTGTACACCAGCATCGCCGAAGACCAGACGGTGCTCCAGCATCTCGAGCGGGCCGCGGCGATCGGCACCAAGCAGCAGCGAATCCTCGACCTCGCCGGGGCGATGCTGTTTCGCGGCAAGGCGGTGGAGAAGCGGGTGAAGGTGCTCTCCGGTGGCGAGCGGGCCCGGCTCTGCCTGGCGGGGCTCCTGCTCGGTTCGTACAACGTGCTCGTGCTCGACGAGCCCGGCAACCATCTCGATGTCGAGACAGTGGATGCGCTGGCCCAGGCCTTGGTCGCCTACGAGGGCACGGTGATCTTCACCAGCCACGATCGCTCCTTCATGCAGGCGGTGGCCACGACCATGATCGAGGTCGGCAATGGCCGCGTGGTCAACTCGCTCGGCGACTACGCTGCCTACCTCGCGGCGGTGTCCCGGGAGATCGACGACGCCGAGGCGGCCGACGGCCGAGGCCGCACGGGCCGCACGCCCCCGCCGCCGCGCCGTGAGGGGGGCAAGGCCCCGGCCGCCAAGGCCCCGGCCCGCACTGATCGCGAAGTCCGCAAGGAGATCGCCACGCTCGAGCGAACGATCGCGAGGCTCGACGAGGAGAAGAAACAGGCCAATGTGGCCCTGCTCGCCACCACCGACGCCGAGGAGGCCGTGCGGCTCCATGCGGCGATGACCGGGGCCGCAGAGAAGCTCTCGGCCTCCGAGGAGAAGTGGCTCGCGCTCCAGGAGGAACTCGGCTCATTCGAGTGAGGTGCCTCGCCGTGAGGTGTAGGTGGAGTTTGGCCTCGAGCGCCCAGGCGACGTCGCGCCACCCGGGGTATTCTTCATCCTGGGCTCGCGCGGCACTCGCAGACGGCCCCACCTGCTGCCGGCGAGCAACTGAAGAACACGTCGGAGCCCCTCGTGACGCCCGCGTCATTCACCACGATCGAGATTGACGTGCCACATGACGGCCGCCGTCGGCACGCGGTGGCCTCCATCCCGGCCGCGGCGCCCCCGGCCGCGGGCTGGCCGATGGTGCTCGCCTTTCACGGCGGACAGAGCCATCCCGAGATGATGCGGCGGTTTTCCGGGCTCGACGACTACGCGGCTGCGGGGCGGGCAGTGGTCGTCTACCCGGCCGGCACGGGCTCGCGGGAAGGCCTGCTCACCTGGAACGGCGGCAACTGCTGCGGCGAGGCCCGCGACCAGAACACGGACGACGTCGGCTTCACCCGCGCCGTGATCGCCGACCTCGCGTTGCGAACACCCGTCGACCGCCGCCGCGTGCATGCCACGGGGATGTCGAACGGCGGCATGATGGCCTACCGGATGGCCGCGGAGGCCGCCGACGTGATCGCCTCGGTCGCGCCGGTGGCGGGTCCGCTGGCCCTTTCGGCCGTGGCACCGTCGCGTCCCGTGCCCGTGCTTCACGTCCACGGATCGCTTGATCAGTTCACGCCTCTCGACGGTGGCGTCGGCCGCCGCAGCGTCACCCGTGTGAGCCACCGAGCGGTGATTGACGGCCTGCTTGACTGGGTGCATGTCGATGGCTGCCCGGTGGAGCCGCTGCGGGAGCCGATCCCCTGCCCCGACGCCGGGATTACGATCGAGCGGTTTACCTGGGGCCCGGGCCGGGCCGCAAGCGAGGTGGTCTGGTATCAGATCGAGGGGGGCGGGCATGTCTGGCCGGGCCGCACGCCCGATTCGTTTCTGCTGGGCCCTGCGGTGCCGTCGCTCGATACCAACGCAATCATCTGGGAGTTCTTTGTCCGGCATCCGCTGCCCGCGTAACGGGCGCGGGCGGGAGTGTGGTGCAGGTAGAAAACCTGCAGCTACGGGGCGCGCGGGCGGGTTCATAGTGCAGGTAGGAAACCTGCACCTACGACGAGCGGTGCCGGCTGGTTGGCGTGGCGCCTCGAACGTAGCCGCAGGTTTTTTACCTGCGCTGCATGGGCCCGGGGTGGGTGTGATGCAGCTCGGAAACCTGCACCTACGAGGAGCAGTGCCGGCTGGTTGGCGTGGCGCCTCGACCGTAGCCGCAGGTTTTTTACCTGCGCTGCATGGGCCCAGGGTGGGTGTGGTGCAGGTAGGAAACCTGCACCTACGACGAGCGGTGCCGGCTGGTTGGC
>QWQL01000109.1 GCA_003670825.1 Planctomycetota bacterium | reverse complement strand
GACCATGCCGGCGGTCGCCTGCGCGGCGAGCATCCGGCTCGACACCTCCACGATCGCATGGGTGCAACCCGCAGCCGACAACCGCGCCAGGCCGGCGGCGAGCGCCGGTGGCGCTGAAATGTCGTCGGGCAGCGGCTCCACGTCGTCGGGCCCGAGGCAGCCGAGATCGGAAAGCACGCCCACGCGGCGCCCCGCTTCGGCGAGTACGGCGGCTGCCAGCCAGGCCGTCGTTGTCTTGCCACTGGTACCCGCGACCGCGATCACCCGCATCTCCCGCGAGGGATCGCCCGCCATCGCATGCGCCAGCCGGGCGTGGGCCCAGTCGCTGTCCGGCACGAGGCAGAGGGGCACGCCGTCGGTGGGAACCATCCGCTCCGCGACGATTGCCGAGGCCCCGCGGGCGATCGCCCGCGGGATCGCTTCGTGGCCGTCACCCCGGGCGGTCAGCCGGGCCACAAACACGTCGCCCGGCTGGCAGCTTCCGGCATCGTCGCGACAGGTCCGACCCACCACGTCGTCGCAGGCGATGAACCGGGCCTTGGGTAGCACCCGGGAGAGGCGGACCTCGCACCCCGCCAGCCGACGAGCCTTGAACGAGCGACCCCGCGGACCATTCGTCGAATCGCGCATGACGGCCTCCTGCCGAAAAACCGGGATCCCTGCCTCGGCAGGGATCCCCACAAACCACACGCGCTCGTCCTTGAGCAACGCTGGTGGCGGATTGTCCCCAGGGGCACCTATGGGTCAAGGGCGGCTTCCCCACGGGTTCAGCGGCCCGTCGCCCTGTCGCCGCAGACAACCCGCCTTGCCGCGACACCCAGCCAACGACTACCGTCGCGGGGGTTTGCGAAAGGTGGTGCCATGCAGCCGAGCGACGCCGGAAGCCGTACCAACACGTTGCAGGAAGCCGCCGGTTCGCTTCCTGGGATGCTGCTGTGGATCGGCCCCGTCGCCGACGACGAACTCGCGCTGGCGCGGGAGTGCATCGCCGGCATGGTCGGCGTTGTGGAGGCCGCCAGTCCGGCCGCAGCGGTGGAATCTCCTCCGGCCGCATTCCGCGACCGCTCGCCGGTGGCCATCCTGCTGGCCTCGCCGATACCCGCCACGTGGACGCTTGCCGACGGCATCGCGCTGTCGCGGCGCTGGCCATTGGCTCCGTTGGTGTCGGTGGCCGCGACGCTCGTCGAGGGCCGCCGCCGGAGCGGTCCCGCCTTGCCCGGCATCGAGGAGGTGGCGTGGAATGAACTGCCCGCCCGGCTCGCGTGGTGGCTCCACGACCGCGCGCGGGGATTGCCCGGCGGACTGGGCATGCCGGCCACTGCCCGCCGCGAGGAACGGGTGCTGGAGGCATCAAAGCGGGTCGCCGACAGGAACGTACGGTCGGGGCGGCCGATCGCCGTCGCCGCGCCGCGGCCGCTCGATGTTGAAGGGATCGTCGATCTCCTCACCGCCGCGGGTCGGCGGGTCGTCCGCCGCACCTGCGGCCGCCCGGCCATCGATGAACTCGCCGACGTGATCGTCTGGGACGTCGCGGCCATCACCCCCACCGACCTGACATGGCTGGCGATGGTGGCCGCAAACCGCCCTGCCGCCGCCATTATCCTGCTCGACTCATTTCCGCGCGGCGAGACCACGCGGGCGGCACTGCGAGCCGGCGCCCGGGCAGTGCTCTCGCGGCCCGTGTCGCTGGAGGCGCTCACCGGCACGCTGCTGGACCTCGACCGGCCACCGGGCCGCCCGGCCTCGGGCCTGTGATTGACGCGGCGGGCCCGCATCCGTACACGTCCGTCATGGCGTCAGGGTTTGTTCGCATCGCGGTAGCCGCAGCTCTCATCACGATGGCCGGGGCAGGGTGCGCTCACCATGCGGTTCGCTCGTGGAACGCGGCGCTGCTGCCTGCCGTGGCGACCATGACGTCGACTGGCAGGGCGGCCGCAGGCCTTCCTGACCGCAGCGAAATCACTGCGGGTCAGCTGGTGATCCACGCCGATTTCCCGCTCGCCGGCCAGCACCGCCTCGTCCGCGAGCTTGACGGCCTGCGGATCGACGTCAGTCAGGAACTGGGGCTGCCCGTCTCCGACGAGCCGGTCCAGCTCTACCTGTTTGAAAACACCGACCGCTACGACGCCTTCGTGGCCCGAACCTATCCGGGCTTTCCCGCCCGCCGCGCGTTCTTCGTCGAGACCGACACGACACTCTCGGTGTTTGCAGCCTGGCAGGACCGCATCGCCGAGGACCTCAGGCACGAGACCACCCACGGCTACGTGCATGCGGTGGTACCCGCCGTGCCACTCTGGCTCGACGAGGGCATCGCCGAGTATTTCGAGACGCCGCGAAACGACGATGGGCTGCACCGCGGGCACGTGGCCCATCTCTCCGGCCGTCTGCTCGAGGGCACGTGGCGGCCCGACATGGAACGACTGGAGTCGCTCACGGCCGCGGGCGAGATGTCGCAGGACCACTACGCCGAGGCCTGGTGCTGGGTGCACTGGCTTTTGCGCACCACCCCGGAGCGGCGAAAGCTGGTCCAGGATTACCTTGCCGATGTCCGACGCGATCCGAACACGCCCCCGCTCTCGATCCGGCTGCGGCATCAGCTCCAGCCGACGATCGACGCCGCGGAGGCGATGAAAGCGCACCTCGATGGCCTCGCAACGTCGCCGCCGTCGTAGCCGACCGTCTCCCACGCCTCACGCCGCTGGGCTCGGCTTTACGGGCGGCGGTAGACCGTGCCGTGGCTCGTGGCCTCGAAGCCGAGCTTGAAAAACAACTTGATCGCCGCCTCGTTGGCCTCCGACACGTGCGACTCCGCGAGGGCGACGCCTTCCTGGGCCAGGTCGTGCAGGGCCTCGGCCAGCAGGTAGTTGGCGTAGCCCAGCCGGCGGCGGCCGTCGTCGATGTCGATCCGCATCAGGCCGGCGGCATGCACGCCCCACGCCGTCGCGAGCGGCTGCATGTCCCAGAAGGTGCCGCTGCCGAGAATGCCCTCCGACTCGTCGCGGAGCTCGTAGCGCCGCAGCGCGATGCCCGTCGTCGTCGCCGCCTCCCACCAGTCCCGCCGCGCCGGCTCGTCGATCACCCGCAGCGTCGTCGCCCGGCGGATCGAGAGCTGCAGTCGGCTCACGGGCGGCCGAAAACCCGCCAGCGGCCGCCGCATCACGGCGAGACGTTCCGCCTCCACGTATCCGGCCCGACGGAACACCTGCTGCATGTGCGGGGATGAGTCAAGCAGGCCCGGCAGGTTGGAGCCGCCGTAGAGCCCCAGGTAGAAGCCGCCGAGATTCGGCGTCGCTCCTCCCATCAGCGTGCGCGTGCCGCGGCGGCGGAGGTAGTCTTCGCAGCGGGCGAGCAGCGCGTCGCCGATCGCTGCGTGCTGTTCGTGGGGCACGACCACCACCAGCATCGTCGTGCCCAGAGCCGTGTCGATCGCCGAGTGATCGGCACTGGGACCGAAGCCAGCATGGGCGAATCCGACCACCCGCTCGCCGTCCAGCGCGACCACGAGCCCATCGCGGTCAAAGTAGGGCTTTGAGAAGACACAGGCTTCGAGCCACGCCGATGTCATCGGCTGGAAGCCGCAGGGCCCAAGGTCGGCCGTCCGCCAGACGTCGGCGAGCCGGGGCGGATCATCGTTGCGAAAGGACCGATACTCGATCATGCCAGCGGCTCCGGCGGGCCATCCGCTGCGGCGAGTCGCACCTCGATGATGCCGTTGCGTTCGCGGACCTCATGCACCGCCTGCCGCACCGTGGGAGAGACCTGGTGGCGACCGCTGACGACGTCGAACTGCCAGCCATGCCACGGGCAGGTGAGGATCGCCCCGCAGAGCATGCCGGTGCCCAAGGGGCCTCCCTGGTGCGGGCAGAGCCCGTCGATCGCGTGCAGCGTGCCGTCGACGTTGGCGATCGCGACCATCCGACCGTCGGCAACCCGCTCGATGCTCGTGCCTGGCAGACACGCCGCCACCTCGGCGACCGGGATCCATTCAGGCATGGCGGGGCGTCACTCTGGCAGGAAGCGGCCGACATACCGCGTCAGGCGGCCGGTCGCGCGATCGCCTTTTTAGCCTTTCTTGGCTCGCCCCGCCATCGGCGATGCACCCACCAGTACTGGGCCGGCTCGCGGCGGATCGCCCCTTCCAAAAGCGACGTGTACCACTGCGACAGGCTGGTGAGGTCAGCCGACTCGGGCCCGCCGGCGGCAGGATCGGCGATCCCCTCGAGCCGGAGGTCGTAATCGAAGAGCCCCCGGCGGCGGGTCGCGGAGCAGACGAGCACCGGGGCGGAGGCCGAGAGGGCGAACACGCCGATCGCCTTGTGCACGCTCGCCGGCCGGCCGAAGAACTCGATCCAGCAGCCCTTGGGCCCCGCGGACTGGTCGCCGAGCAGTCCGATCGCTCCGTTCTCCTCCAGCACCAGCGCCACGTCGGGCGCGCTCCCCTTCTTGGGCAGGATCCGCTGCCCCCGCGACTCCCGGAACCGGGTCACGAAGTCATCCAGCAGCGGGTTGTCGAGTTCGCGGGCCACCGAGAAGATCCGAAATCCAAACAGGCCGAAGAGGTAGGCCGCGAGTTCGAAGTTGCCGTAGTGCCCCGAGAGGATCACCTTCGGACGGTCGAGCCACAGGGTGCGGACGAAATCCTCCATGCCGTGGATCCGCAGGTGCTTCCGCCAGGTGGTCTTGTGGATCACCCGGTTGGCATGGGCGATCTCGACCACCATCAGCAGCAGGTGCTCCCACATTCGCCGCGCGGTCGTCCGGCGCTCGTTGGCGGTGATCTGCGGAAAGGCGGTGCGGAGGTTATCGCGAACCACGTTACGGCGAATCCGCATTCGATTGGCCACCAGATTGGCGAGCCGACGGGCGGTCCGCTCACACGACTCCCGCGGCAGCGCCTGGATCACGCAGATCGCCACCCGCACGGCCCCGTAGACGAGCCGGTCGGCGCAGCGGGTGGCAAGGGTGCGGTGGCGCAAGCGAGGTGGTCTCTGACGGCTGAACGGCGGCTCGCCTGTGCGAACCTGGCCGAACCCTGTGCGAACCTGCCAAGAGTGTCGCGGAGCCGCCGCCCTCAGACCAGATCGGTTTGCCGCCGCCACGTGGTTGAATCCGGTCCGACCACACCCGCACGGTTCAGCCGGCCGGCACCGCCGGGGCGGAGGGCTGGGAAAGCAGGAGAAACACGCTGACCGCGTTGAACATGGCATGGAGGAACACGCAGGGCACGATCGAGCCAGTCCGCTCGGCGATGAAACCGAGCACCATCGCGAGCGGAAACAGTGGGAGAAAGGCGAGCCCCTGACCGGCGTGGGCGAGGGAGAAGGCCAGTGCCGAGAGCGACACGGCCGTCCATGGGTCATCGGCGAAGTGCTTCTCGAGCCAGCCCTGCAGCACCCGGCGGAAGAAAAACTCTTCGGCCAGCGGAGCGACCACCACGGCCGACAGGATCACCAGCGCCGCCGCCGCGGCCGTCCGCTGGCCGCTGAGGAAGTCGACGATCGGGTGCTCGTAGCGGACCACCGCATTCAGGGCCGCGGCGAACATCAGCAGCGGAAACACCACCAACGCGAGCCCGCGGTAGGCGATCTGCAGGTCTTCGCGTCCACGGCCCCCCGCAAGCCCGAAGGAGCCCCACGTCGCCCCTCGCCAGGAAAGCCACGACATGGCCGCCAGCATGGTCCCGAGCGAGAGCACCACGTTGTCTGCAAGCCGGTCAAATAGCGGCTTCGGATCGGTGGCCGCCGGTGCGAGCAGCGATGCACCGAGCAGGTAGGCCACCACCACGACCGCCACATCGCCCGACTCCCACGCCACCGGTGGATGGGGCCGCGGCTCCACCAGCGGCAGGCCACGCCGCAGCCGATCGCGGACCAGCGTTGCCGCCCAGAGGAAGCCGGCAACCGCCGCAACCAACACCACGGCCTGCGGGAGGGCGTTGCGAATCGACGGCACCACCGCGTCGTCCAT
>QWQL01000141.1 GCA_003670825.1 Planctomycetota bacterium | reverse complement strand
CCGCCGCTGACAAGCACGACTTTCGGTTTCGTGGCGACGGCGATCCCGGCCGGCAGGCTCGTGCGGCTGCCGTGATGCGGCGCCACGAGCACGTCGCAGGAGTCGGGATCGCCGGCGATGAATTCCGCAAGCGCCTCCCCCTCGATGTCGCCCGTGAGCAACCACCGGCGGCCGGCCGTCTCCACCGCCATCACCAGGCTGGTTTGGTTGTCGGCCTCGCGAGACGGGAATCGAAGCCTGACCGCCGCCGACCCGGTGCCGGCCTGATCCGCGGCAGCCCGCGTGGGGTGCAGCACCCGCACACGGCACTGCCGATCGACCGCGAAGGAGTCGCCGGCTTTGACCGTCTGCAGCGGAATCCCTCGCTCGCGAAATCGCTCCAGCAGATCCCGAACGGCCGGCGACTCGCTGGTGAGCAGGGCCGCGGGCACAACCACCGCGGCCACCGCAAACCGCTCGAGCAGCTCGGGCACCGCGTTGAAATGATCGGTGTCGGCATGCGAGATCACCAGCGTGTCGATCCTCGTGATGCCCTCGCTCCAGAGCACGGCCGCCATCGAACGCCGGGCGGCCGCTGGCGCACCGAGCCGCCCCGCATCGAATACGAGACACCGCCCCTCAGGCGTCCGCAGCACGATCCCGCAGCCGTGGCCGACCGCCGCCACCACGCCCCGGAGCGGCGGATCGCCCCCCGCCATCGATCCCACAGCCCCGGCCACGATGCCCACGCCGATCCATCCCCCCGCGACGGCCGCCCAGGTCTGGGGCCGGCGGAGCATGCCGGCCGGAAACCAGCTGAGCGTTGCCGCAAGCACGGCATACCACCCCGCCACCCACCAGTCCGGGGGCCCGGCGACCCACGTGTGGCCGGCGGGCACCCGGGCGGCCCAATACACCACCGTGGCGATGCCGTGGAGCATGCCGTCGCAGGCCGCGCCGCAGCCCGCGGCCAGCGTGGTCGACACGCTGGCCGCGAGCAGGCAGAGAAAGCCCCAGGCCATCGCCAACGCGACCAGCGGCGCCACCAGCACGTTGACCAGCAGGCCGACGGAGCTGACCACGTGGAACTTCGCGGCGACCAGGGGCGTGGTGGCGGCCCAGACTGCTGCCCCGGTCACAAACGCCACCCAGACCTGCCAGGCACACCGGCGCAGGAATCGCTCCGTCGGCGAGCGGCTCCGCTCGATCAGGCGGTCGATGGGATCCTCCGGCTGCCGGCTGCCCGACAGGGCCGCGGCGATCCCGACCAGCACGCCAGTCGAGAGAAACGAGAGCTGCGCTCCGGCGCTGAACACCTCCGCCGGCCGCCACGCGAGCACCACGATCGCCGCCACCGCCAGGGCGTTGATCGCCGGTGACCTCCTGCCGACCGCGGCCGCCAGGCAGGAGAGCCAGACGAGCAGCGTGGCCCGCAGCACGGGCGTCTCCGCGCGGACCAGCAGCATATAGGCCCCCGTGACGACGGCCACCGCGACGAGCGACCAGCCACGAGGCAGCATCGCGACCCTGAGGAGCTTGAACAGCGCCAGCGACAGCAGGCCGACGTGCAGACCGGAGATCGACAGGATGTGAACGGTGCCCGTGGCCAGGAAGTCGTCGGCCTCCTCGCGGGGTAGCGACTCGCGACTCCCCAGCAGGAGTGCGGCGGCCAGCGGCGCCCGGGCGGGGGAGATGTGCGTTTCGAGGACGGCCACACCCCGCTCCCGAAGCTCGTCCACGAACCGGGCCACCTGGAGCCAGCCCGACGCCCGCATCACCCGCACGCAGCGGGCCGATGCCACGCGGACGATCGAGAGGCAGCGATGCGCGCGGGCCCGCATCCGGAAGTCGAACTCGCCGGGATTCAGCGCGGCGGCGGGCCGCAGCCCGCGGCCCAGCACGCGAATCCGATCGCCCACGCGAACCCGAGGCGGCTCGCCGTCGACGATCACCGCCGCACGGCCCGAGACCGTTCGCCACCGGCTCCCGGCCCGAAACGACTCCACCCGCACCACACACTCGCTCGAGGGTCCGATCGCGGCTGCCCGATGGGGATCGCCAGTGGGCACCGGCAACCGTCGGAAGGATTCCTCGACCGTGCCCATGACGGCGACCGGGGCAGGGGAGTCGGCGAGGTACCAGCCCAGGTCGTCGCGGCGAAAGAGGTCGAACTGAGCCTCAGACCAGGCGGCCCCGCAGCAGCAGATCGCCCCGGCGAGCGGCCAGGCCGCCGCCCGGGGGCCGCGGCACCTCGCCAGCCACAGCCAGATCCCCAGGGCCGCCACCGCCGCGATCCACCAGACCCCCGCGAGGCTCGATCCCTCCACGGGCTCGACGAGGCGACCGACCACACAGCCCGCCGCCAGGCATGCCGCCGCGACGACCACCGGTCGGGGTGGCAGCGGATCGGTCCGCCGGGCGGCCCGGAGCCAGGCGACCAGGATCAGCGGCCCCGCCGCGAGCCCACGGCCGGCTCGACGGCCCCACTCCACCGCCACCGCGGAGGAATCCCCCAGGAAATCCACCGCTGCAGAATCCCGCCACGGGAAACCCATCATGCCATCACCCGTTTCAAAGACCTTGATCCCGGCACACGCGTGCCGCTCTTTCTCTTAGCGAGAAAAACCCCGACCAGGGGCAAAACAACCTCTGCCCGATCGGCCGATGCGGGGAAATCCCGGGGACGCTATCTTGGGGTCACGGCAGGGTGGGTCACCGGCCGCCGCTCGAGGCCCGTTCCATGTTTCGCGTGAGAAAACCGATCCTCGGGGCCGCACTGCTCGCCCTCGCCGCCTTGCCGGCGGCGGGCGAACCCGTGGCTGATCGACCGCTCGAGTCCATCTTCAATGGCCGCGACCTGACAGGCTGGAAGCAGCCCCATGGCTCTTGCTGGCGGGTTGAAGAAGGCACACTCGTGGGCGAGAACGACGCCGCCCTGAAGGGCTCGATGCTCTACACCGACCGAGACTATGGCGACGTGGCCGTGGAGGCCGACGTGCGGTTCGACGGGGAGATCGACAGCGGCATCATGCTCCGCACGCCGCAGGTGCAGGTGCAGATCGGCGTCTCGCGGAGCCTGAAGCGCGACATGACCTGCTCCTTCTACACGGGCACCTATCCGGAAGCAGCCCGCGCCGAGCGGGCCGGCGAACTCCTCAAGCCGGGCGATTGGAACCGGATCCGCGTCGAGGCCCGGGGCGACACCTTCACCGTGTGGCTCAACGGGGAGCAGGTCTCCCGCTACAGCGATCAGAAGTATTCCGGCCCCGCGCCCATCGGCCTGCAGATTCACGCCGGCCTGCCCATGAAGGTCGAGTTTCGCGACCTCCGCGCGACAGCGCTCTAGGCATTGCCACGCCCATCCCGCGGTTGTCATTTTCTTCAGAGAGACCCCACCATGCCGACTCGCCGCTTCGATCCGACCCGCCGCGACTTCGTAGAGCAGGCCTTCGCGCTCGCCGGCACGGCCTTCGCTGGAGCCACCCTGGCCGGCACCTCGGCCCCGGTTCGCGCCGCTGGCCCCAACGAGAAGATCCGCGTGGCCGTGATCGGCGTGAACGGCCAGGGTGGCCAGCATCTCGGCGAGTGGATCGCCAACCCCGACGTCGAAGTCGTGGCGGTCTGCGACTGCGACCCAGCCGCCTACGACAAGCACGGCAAGCGGTTTGAGAAACTCGACCGCAAGCCCGACTACGAAAAGGATGTCCGCAGGCTGCTCGACCGCAACGACATCGACGCCGTTTCGATCGCGACGCCAAATCACTGGCACGCCCTGATGGCCGTGTGGGCGATGCAGGCCGGCAAGGACGTCTACGTGGAAAAGCCCTGCAGCCACAACGTCGAGGAGGGCCGGGTGATCACCCAGTGGGCCCGAAAGCTCGGCCGAATGTGCCAGATGGGCGTGCAGAGCCGAAGCATGAGCGGCACCCGCGCGATGATGGAGTTTGTGAGGTCGGGCCAACTCGGCCCCGTCAAGGCGGCGCACGCCGTGTGCTTTCGGCGGCGGGACAGCATCGGGTTGGTCGACACGCCGGCACCGCTGCCGCCGGGGCTCGATTTCGATCTCTGGGCGGGCCCCGCTCCCAAGGAGGTGCCGATCCGCTCGAAACTCCACTACGACTGGCACTGGAACCACGTCACCGGCAACGGCGACCTGGGCAACCAGAATCCCCACGAGATGGACAAGTGCCGCTGGGCCATCGGCCAGCAGACGCTGCCCAAGAAGGTCGTGAGCATCGGTGGCCGGCTCGGCTACATCGACAACGGTGACGTGGCCAACAGCCAGGTCACGATCTTCCAGTGGGACGATGCGATCCTGATCTCGGACGTCCGTGGCCTGCCCATCAAGACACCGGTGACCTACGGACTGAAGATCCCCAATCCGCTCGACAAAGCCTGCGCGATCTTTTATGGCAGCGAAGGATTCGTCTTCTCCCCCAACTACACGTCGGGCGCCGCCTACGACTACGACGGCCACGAACTCGCGAAGTGGGAGGGGGGGAGCTACCAGCAGCACTTCGCCAACTTCGTCAAGGCGATCAAGAGCCGCCGCCACGAAGACCTGCACCTCGACATCGAGGACGGTCATCTCTCCAGCGCCCTGGCCCACCTCGGTAACGTTTCGTGGGCCCTCGGTGAAGCCGTGTCACCCAACACCCGGCCCACGCTCGCCGCAACCGACGCCCATGCGAAGGCGTCGCTCGACACGTTCGCAGCGTATGTCACCGAGAACGGCGTCGACCTCGCCAAGACGCAGCTGAAACTCGGCCGCGAACTCACGCTCGACCCCCAGACCGAACGATCGAGCGATGCGGAAGCCAACGCCCTGTTCACCCGCGAATACCGCCAGGGATATGAGCTGCCTCGGGTGTGACACCCAGCGGCCACGGACGAACCGACCCCACCCCGCCGGGACGAGTCGAGATGGATGACAGCGGCGCCGAGGGGCGGAACGAGCCGGCCGAAGACACCGGCCTCAGTTTCGGCGGGTTGACCGCCTTCGCAGGGCCGCAGGCCGTGGTGGCCGACGACGGCCACCTTGCCGTCGGCACCCGGCTCGACGATGTGACGATCGTCCGGTTCGTCGCGGAAGGGGGCATGGGCCGCGTCTACGAGGCCCTGCAGGGCATGCCCTGCCGCACCGTGGCCGTGAAGGTGCTGCGGCCCGGCGTGCTGTCGTCGGTGGCCGCGAAGCGATTCCACCAGGAAACACAGATCCTCGGCCGGCTGACGCATGCGGGGATCGCCCGCATCTACTCCGTGGGCATCCTGCCGATGGTCGGCTACGCGCTGCCGTACTTCGTGATGGAATATATCGAAGAAGCCCAACCGATCACCGAGTATGCGGCCACCCGCGGCCTCACGGCGCGGGAGCGGGTGCGGCTGGTCCGCGAAGCCTGCCAGGCGGTGGCCCACGGGCACCTCAAGGGCGTGGTGCACCGCGATCTCAAGCCCGGCAACATCCTCATCGACGCCGCGGGGCAGCCCAAGATCATCGACTTCGGCGTGGCCCGCAGCACCGACGCGGACGCGGCACTGACGACCATGCATACCGACATCGGTCAACTGTTGGGCACGCTGCGGTACATGTGCCCGGAGCAGTTCGATGGCACCTCTGACGACATCGACGTGCGGGCCGACGTCTACGCCCTCGGCGTCGTGCTCTACGAACTCCTCGCAGGGCGTTCCCCCTACGACACTGCCGGCAAGGCGGTGCATCAGGTGGCCCGCGTGGTCAGGGAGGTGGAGCCGAGGGCCCTCGGCTCCGTCGACCGGACTTTTCGCGGCGACCTCGACACGATCGTGTCGAAGTGCCTGGAAAAGGATCGCACTCTTCGCTATTCCAGCGCCGTGGAACTGGAGGCCGATCTGGGCCGGTATCTCCAGGGGCAGCCGATTGCGGCCGAGGCGCCGGGGCTGATCGGCTCGCTCGCCCGCGTGGCCCGCCGACACCGACTGGCGGCCGCCTCGGCGGTCGCGGTGGCGACGGCGGT
>QWQL01000116.1 GCA_003670825.1 Planctomycetota bacterium | reverse complement strand
GGGGGGGGGGGGGGGGGGGGGGGGGGGGGGGGGGCCGTCGGCGGCGTCGTGGGCCTGCGAAGCCGCAGGAATGGTATCAACTCGGCCCGCCGACGATGTCCGAACGCCGCCGGTCGTGGGCAGAAAAACCAAGTGTAGCCCGACAAACCGGCCTGCCAGGATTGAAAAAATGGGCAGGCAGGGGCGTTGGGAGGGGAATGGAGCTCGGAAAATCGCTGATGATGCAGTGCGTGGCTGCAATGGTGTGCGAGGCGACGTCCGGCACGCGACGGGCGCCCTAAGATCATCCTGCCGTGGGTGGTGGACCCCGCGGTCGGCCCGGGAGGTCGCGGATCTTAGGTATTGGTCGCTCGGGTGTGGCGACCGCCCCAGCCTATCGCGGGGTACAGCCGTCTTTCCGCGACCTGCCGGCCACGGCTGGCGATCACTCTTTCCGGGCGATCAGCTCCCACGCGGTGGCCTGGTGGTGCCGGCCGCCTTCACAAAACTCATCGTCATCGCGGCGAACACCGGGGCGATGCCGTCCCACTCCCGGTCTTCGGCCTGGTAGAGGATCAGGTAGAGCGCGTCGTCGGTTTCCAGCGTGCGGACCTCCGCCGTGTTGGTGAGGTCGAGGCAGTAGAAGTTCATGTCGAAGCCGGGCAGTTCGCGGCCCGCAATCGTGTCGGATGCCGGTTCGCAGTCGAGTTGTTGGTACTCCTCCTTCATCTGGCTGACGACCGTGGCCGAGAGTTCCACCGGATCACCCCCCGGTGCGTGACCGCTCACCGACCAGAATCCGCCCCCGGGCGCGTAGACGGTGACGGTGGCATAGCGGTCCTGGGAGTCGTCGGTGTCGACCGACCAGTTGTCGGGGTACTCGAAGGCGAGTCCGAAGCGTTCGAAGTGCATGGTGGGAGTCCGCGTCGCGGGTAAATACCGATTTCCCCGAGATTGTAGTCGGTGGTGGAGACCGCGAGCGGTCTGGACTCGCCCTTGAGCAGACCGCTACCGTCCCGCTCCCCCACGGGCCTTCCGCCCGCGGGGCAAACCCCGATCATTCGTTCACGGCACCCGCCCGCATGGCACAGCCACTCGGGACGGTGGCGGCATTTCGCCGCCCCGTCTCCGCCCACATCATGGACTTCGCGATCCCGGCGGCCATCCTCCTGGCCGTGCTGGTCGTGCTTGCGCCGGTGCCTGCGGCGCTGGTGGACGTGCTGCTCGCGGTCAACCTCACCATCTCCGTCATGGCGCTGCTGGGAGCCCTCGCCGCCCGCACGCCGCTCGACATGAGCGTCTTCCCCACGTTCCTGCTCGGGATCACGCTCATCCGTCTGGTGCTCAACATCGCCACCACGAGGCTGATTCTCACCCGGGCGGCGATCGACGGCACCGCGGCCGCGGGCGAGGTGGTCGAGGCGTTCGGCGAGTTTGTCGCCGCCAACAACCTCGTCGTGGGCGCCGTGATTTTCGCGATCATCTCGATCGTGCAGCTCATCGTGATCACCGCCGGTGCCACGCGGACGAGCGAGGTGGCGGCCCGCTTCGCCCTCGACGGCCTGCCGGGCCGGCAGATGGCGATCGACACCGAAGTCAATGCCGGCTCGCTGACTCGCGAACAGGCCCGCCGGATGCGGAACGACCTGCAACGTCAGGCCGACTTCTTTGCGAGCATGGACGGCGCCAGCCGGTTCGTCCGCGGCGAGTCGATCGCCAGCATGATCATCATTGTGGTGAACATCGTCGGGGGGCTCGCCATCGGCGTCGTCGAGCACGGGATGGCCGTCGACAAGGCGCTCGGGTTGTACGCCCGCTTGACGATCGGCGACGGGCTGTCGAGTGCGGTGCCCGCGCTGTTCATTTCGGTCGCCACGGGCCTGCTCGTCTCGCGGTCGAGCCAGGCGGTCGATCTCTCGCGGGAGTTCGGCCGCCAGTTCACGGCCAAGCCCCACGTGCTGGCGATCACGGGCGTGTTTCTTGCCCTGCTCTCGCTCAGTGGCCTGCCGTTCCTGCCGCTTGCGGGCATGGCGGCGATCACGCTTACCGCGGCGGTGGTGATCGGGCGGCGGTCGGCCTCCGCCGACACCCCGTCGGATGAGCTCGCCGACGATGCGGACGCCTTCGCCGGCACCTCCCGGTGGGCGCTGGCGAAGCCCGCGTCGCCAGCCGATGAACTGCTCGCCGACGACCGGGTCGCCATCGAACTTGGCCGCGGTCTGCTTGGGCTCGTGGGGAGGAATGGCCCGCTGCTCGAGCAGGTTTCGGCCCTCCGCACCGCGGTCGCCGCCGAGCTCGGGGTGGTGCTGCCGCAGGTGGCACTCCGCGACGACCTCGCCCTTCCCGACCGCGGCTACCGGATCACGATTGCTGGCGACGTGATCGGCGAAGCCGAGATTCCCGCGGGGCGGATGATGGCGATCATGGCGGCGGGTGAGCCATCCCCCGTCGCCGGCGCCGCCGCCATCGACCCGCTCACCGGACGCACCGGCACCTGGGTGGGGCACGCGCAGGCCGAGACCTGCCGGCTCCGGGGTGCGACCGTCCTCGACGATGCGGGCTGCGTCGCCCGCGGGCTCGAGGCCGCCGTCCGCAGGCGGGCCGACCGACTGCTCACCAGAGATGCGGCCAACCGGCTCGTCGAGTCGCTTCGCGCGGCCCAGCCGGCCGTCGTCGATCAGATCGTGCCGGGCGTGCTCAGCGTGGCCCGCATCCAGCGGACGCTCCAGTGCCTGCTCCGCGAAGGCGTGCCGATCCGGCCGCTCGCGGAACTCCTCGAACTCATGTCGGACCACGCCGCCGAAGCAGCCGAACCGTGGCAGCTCGCCGAGATCGTGCGTCGCCGGCTGGCAGGCACGATCTGCCGCCGGGCACGCGATCCACAGGGCAGGCTCACCGCGGTGCGGCTTGCCGGCGGCGCCGTTGAGGCGGTGGTGCGGTCGGCCCGCGGCACGGCGGCCCGGGTGCCGGCGAAGCTCGTCGCCGACCTGCGGCGGGCGACCCGGACGGCGATCGAGCGGGGCGGGCAGCCGGTGGTGTTGGTGCCTGCGGCCGCCCGGCGCACGATCCGCGAGGCCTTCGCCCGCCACCTACCCGATCTCGTGGTGCTCGCCGAGGAGGAGACGCTCGACGAGGATCGGCTCGAGGTGTTTGCGACGGTGGGATCGGTGGAGGGGGCCCGTGCGGCCTGACCGAGACCTTCCGGCTCAGCGGCCGGTGACGAACGAACGATTGGAAGGACTGGAGAAGCAGCGATGGGTGCAGGGGCACCCCGGAAAATGATCACGTGACCGTCGCGCGGCTGCCGATGACAAGCAGTTGGTCGGTGTTGCCGAACGCGGCGGTCGATGAGGGTTCGCACCAGGAGGGTGCGAACCTGATTGCGAACGAGAACCTGTCAAGGAGGATGCCGTGGCTTATCACGCGACCCAGATGTCGGCCGAGGAAGTGTTGGAGCTCTGGAAGCGGTTCAAGCAGGACCAGTCCGACGAGGACCTGCGAAACCGATTGATCGAGCTCTACCTGCCGCTTGTGAAGTACAACGGCGAGCGGATCTGGTCCCGGCTGCCCGACGGGGTCGAACTCGACGACCTCGTGTCGGCCGGCACGTTCGGCCTGATGGATGCGATCGACGCCTTTGACATGTCGCGGGGGGTGAAGTTCGAGACCTACTGCGTGCCTCGGATCCGCGGAGCCATGCTCGACGAGCTCCGCACCATGGACTGGGTGCCGCGGCTCGTCCGCAGCAAGGCCAGCAAGCTCAACGAGGCGCTCAAGCAACTCGAGGCTAAGTTCGGCCGCGCGCCGGCCGACGCCGAGGTGGCCGAGCACATGGGGCTCTCCCGCGAGGAGTTCGAGAAGCTCCTGATCGAGGCCAACGCCGTGAGCCTGGTGAGTCTCAACAAGAAGTGGTGCGAGACCGACAGCTCGAAGGAAGTCCAGGAGATCGACATCCTGGAAGACAAGAAGGGGGAGGACCCCACGCGGCGGATCCAGAAGGCGGATCTGATGCGGCTGGTCACCAAGGGGCTCAACCGCAATGAGCGGCTGATCATCATCCTCTACTACTACGAGGAACTGACGATGAAGGAGATCGGGGCCACCCTCGACCTCTCGGAGAGCCGCGTCAGCCAGATGCACAGTGCCATCGTCGAGCGGCTGCAGGGGCAGCTCGGTCGGCGGAAGCCGGAGTTTGCAATGTAGGCGATTCGGGCAGGCTGGGCGGCCCGGGCTGCGGCGGAGGTCGCAGGGATCCGCAGAATGGGAAGAACCGGTAGGTAGAAATTTCAGTGAAGTTTTCGGTTCGATGTGTCGATGAAGAAAAGTTGGCCGCGGCGACCGGGTCGTTTGCACGACCGGCTGCTGTCCGACGACTGGAGTCGCCGGAACGCGGAAGCGCGGCAACAATGTCGGTAGGAAAGGAAGCAGGTCCGGAATCGCGAATGGCTCGATGAACTCTCCGCCGGTGTGCCGCGTAGAAGCGGCCGTGCGGGGATCACGGGGGTTCGGAACAACGGCTTGCCAGGAGTGCCATCATGAACATCTTCAGTGTGTTTTCGACGCAGGGTTCGCAGGGTCTCGGTGCCGTGAAAGGCGTTGAGGCGGCGCAGTCCGCCAAGGCCGCCGCCCGCCAGGAAGGCGTGGGCGAGGTGCACGACGCGGTGACGCTCTCGGTCGACGCCGTCAAGGCTGCCGACTCGACTGCCGACATCCGCTTCGACCGCGTCAACGCGATCAAGGCGGCGATCGCCGACGGCTCGTATGAGACCGCCGACAAACTCGACATCGCCCTCGACCGCCTCCTCGACCGGGTCGGCTGAGCCCGGCCGGAGGGTGGTGGTTGATACCTGACGTGACCGCACAGGCAGCGGCCGGATCGGCGACGGTCCGGCCGTTCGCGTGTGGACCCAGGGGGCCTCACACGGAAAGCCTGGCGGGGTGAGCCGCAGGAACCCCTGACTCGCCGTGGCATCCGACTGGCTATACTGCCATCGGAGGCTGCCTGGATGCTTGTTGGTTCCGATTATTCGCTCGGCACAGTCGACACGGCGCTCACGCCCGCTGAGCGGTTTGCCGAGTTTTTGCAGACCCGCGGCAAGCGAATCACGCGGCAGCGTCGGGTGATCGTCGACCACGTCGCGAGCCGCCACGAGCACTTCGATGCCGATCAACTGCTGGCCGAACTGCGGAAGACGCCCGAGGGTGCACGGGCGAGCCGACCGACCGTCTACCGGACGCTCGCTGAAATGGTCGATGCCGGCCTGCTCAACAAGATGGTGCTCGACGGTCGGGCCGTGTACGAGCACGACTACGGTTACCCGCAGCACGACCACCTCTACTGCACCGGCTGCCGCAAGCTGACCGAGTTTTCGAGCGACGAGGTCGCGAAGATTTGCGACGCCGTGGCCTCCCGGCACCAGTTCCGGGCTCAGTCGCACCGCCTGATCGTCAGCGGCCTGTGTGCCGTCTGCCGGTCGAGCAAGAGCAGCAGCCGGCACCAAGACCGGGTGTGAACGAAAAAGGGTGGGCCTCGGGCGTGCTGCTCGACCGCATTTAAGTTATGTGTAGCGTCGTCTACGTAAGCGAGGGCGGGTAGGCGAAGGGGGTCGGCGAACGCTCGCGGAGCCTTGGGCGTATCCTCGCCCGGCGACGCGACTTTTGCCGCCCCCGAGCCGGCGATACACGTAAGTCGAATGCGCTCTCGAGAATCCTCACACCTTGAGCGCTGACTCGGGGCCGCGGGCGAGGCAGGTGGCGAGGGCGACTTCCACCGCTTCCGCAACGAACTCCTCGACCTGACGCTCCGCGCGGCCGGCGAGTTCGTCGGGCTTCATCGCCCCCGCGATGTCGATGCCCTGGAAGAGCGGGTCGGCCGCAAGCCGCTGCGGCAGGTCGTTGGCATGGCCCTCGCGGATCCGCGCCGTGGCCGCATGGCTGTGGGTGCGGAGCGCCTCGTGGAGCGTCTGGCGGTCGCCGCCGGCCGTCGTCGCCGCCATCAGGATCTTCTCGCTGGCGAGGAAGGGAAGGTGGGCCT
>QWQL01000105.1 GCA_003670825.1 Planctomycetota bacterium | reverse complement strand
TTGGCCGTGCCGGTCTGGCCAGCCAACGAGACCGACACGTCGGCGTCCGGAGCGGCCCATCCCCAGATCGGGATCGGCCGGCCGCGCTGGAGCACCATGTGGTCGGCAAACACCTGCGGGAGCCGGACCCCGGCCTCGACCGGCGTTGGGGTGGAAAGGCTGCCGGCCATGAGTGCCGCCACCCAAAGCAACCGGATGGCGGGAGCGGCGGATACGGATCGATCGGAGACGGGGTGTGGCGTCATCGGCTTGGTCCTCGGGGGCGGGGAGGTGGGATCGCGTCAGGGGGTATTGGGATCGGCGCCAGACTTCGTGGGCACGACGAACGTCACTCGCGCCGCCTCGCCGGCCGGGATTTTTTCCGACCACCTCCGACCCTCCCAGGATAGGCTGACGACGACGTCCGCGTCGACAGGCACGAGAAGGGGAACGTCGTCGTGCATGTCGAATCGCTCGTCGTTTGTGCGGCCCGACTGGAGCGACGCACCAGCGGCATCGCGGACTTCGTATTCGGCCGCCACGCGATCCCCCGCCGGCTCCGCGAGCACCCGGAGCAGCACCTGCCGTCTGCCTTCGGGAAGCGACACGCTGCGGCGGGTGTAGCGGTCGGTGACATTGACCGCCCAGGGTCGCAGATCCTCCCGCCCGTTCCACGGCAGCGGAAACCTCTCGGGCCGTCGCGAGAAACTTGCCGCGTGGATCGCGTGCCGCGAGACGTCGCGCATCGCGCCGGCGGCACGGCCGGTGAACCAGGCTTCGTCGAGCCGATCGCCCGCGGGCTCCGCGGCGCCGGTGTAGTGCCAGTCCCCATCCCAAACCTCCACCCAGGAATGGTTTCCCGTGTTGCCGGGCCAGGCTGGAATGCCGACGAACCGCGCCGGGATCGCCACCGACCGGCAGGCCGCGACCAGCACGATCGAGAGACCCGTGCAGGATGCCATCCCCGACTCCATGGCCTGTGCGGGGCTTGGATCGAC
The DNA here is from genome assembly GCA_003670825.1 of Planctomycetota bacterium. Taxonomy (GTDB): domain Bacteria; phylum Planctomycetota; class Planctomycetia; order Pirellulales; family UBA1268; genus QWPN01. Next base: position 5,045 of record QWQL01000105.1, on the reverse strand, counting down.
CAGGGGCCGGCGCTTGGAATACCGCACCTTGATCAGGGGAAACAGCTGCTTGTTGAGGGCGGCCGCGGCCGCGGCCGGGGTCGTGATGCCCTCGATCAGCGGGAGGCAGCGGTCTTGCATCTCCCGCCGCCAGGAATCCCGTCGCTCGGTCAGGGCGAAATAGGGCAGAATCTCGTTGAGAAACAAGGCCTCGTCGATCCGGTCGCGCCACGGCGCCCGGTCCAGGGCGGCGTAGGCGGACTCGACGTTCTCCGCCAAAAGGTCGACGGGCATCTCCCGCAGATCGCGGTCCGGCATGTTGGCGAGCAGGAACTCGAGGCCGCGCCGCCGCGGATGAGGCGTTGCGGCCAGGAGCGACTCGAGGGCGGGGCGATTGTCTCCCGACCGTGCCAGGGCGCCGGCGACGGGCCCGACATCCGCGGCTGCCGGGGGGTCGACGGGCAGTTCGATCTCGGCGCTGAAGATCGACGCCGGATCACCCCGCTCCCGGATGGTCTTCTGCAGGACGGCCACCGTTCGGGGCGGGCGGCCCGCAAACACGGGCCTGCCGGCAAGCCGGATCGTGACGTCCGAATCGAGATCGAGCATCGCGTCGTTGAGCCGCACGATCACGCGGGGCTTTCCCTGGCGGATGGTGACGTCGATCGTCGAGCCGTCTCGCGAGGCCTCGACCTCGTCGCCTACGTGAACGCTGTCCGCGGCGGCGGCCAACCAGTAGAACCGCGGGTGCGTCGCATGGCCCTGCCGCCAGACGACCCGTTGCGGCAGCGGCTGCCGGCGAAAGGCCTGCATCCACGGGATCGCTTCGCGATCCTCCATGTCCATCCAGTGCCCCTTGCCCTCGTGGACGTGCACCACGTGCTCGTAGCCTGCCGGATCGTCGGACTTCAATGCGGTGAGTTTGTCCCTCCAGGTTACGGCCACGTTGTTGCGGCCGTAGGCTCGGTCGTTCTGTCCGACGTGGATGGTGAACGGCAGGTTCCGCAAGCCGAGCGGCGACGAGTCGTTGGGGTGGCCCGCCATCGCCGCCGCGGCGGCGAGCCGATCGGCGAACCGCGGGGCGAGCTGATAGGCACCGTCGCCGCCGGCCGAGTAGCCCATCAGGTAGACCTGATCCGGGTCGACGTTCTCGAGCACGATCATGGTCTCGATGAGCCGGTCGAAGCAGGCATCGACTGCCGGAACCGACCACATGGCGGCGCTGTCGGCCGGCGCCCGGGGAGCGACGTAGACCGCGTTGCTCGGCCGGTAGCGCTCGGCCAACTTGACCTGGTTTCGCCACTGGGAGTCGTTGACCTCGGCGGGCGCGCGGCCGCCGCCGTGCATCGACAGAAACAGCGAGCGACGAGCGGGGGCGGGCCGGTCTCCGTCCGGCGGGAAGTCCACGGTTTCGAATCGCATTCGGGCGTTGCCGGAACGCATCTCGCGGGCCTCCAGTTCGGCGACCCGGGTCCGACGGATCTCGGCCGCATGATCGTCCCAGAGCATCCGGCCAGCCTCCAGCGCCTCAGCAGACGAGAGGGCCACGCGGGCGAACGCCTGCTCGGCGATGGGTGGCCGTTCGCCGGCGGGAAGCGATAGCCAGGCTCGGAGGTCGTCCAGCGCCCCAGCTTCGCCGGCTGCCGACACGCGGCCCAGAGCGGCGAGCATCACCGCAGCGATGACAGGCACGCGGAGCCACCACGCAACGAGGCGTCGCCTTCGGATCAGGCAGGTGCGGTTCATCACTCTGGGCGATCTCCCAAGGAAAATGGCGATGCGGGCAGGCCCGCGCTGTTGACGAGGTTCGGTTCGGCGAGCTGATGCCAGCCGAGGCGGACTGCCACCGGCTCGGGCACGTCTGGACTCGACACCACCACCGACGGTCCATCGATTTTCGCCGCTGCTGACACGAAGCGGCCGTCTGATCCGGCCACTTCGAACCAGTCGAGCGGCTTGCCGTCCCGCGACGCAAGGCCACCGTCGGCATGGGTGAAGTGGACGATCACGCTCGCGCCGTTGATCTCGTAGTGGTGCGGCAGCGGCCCGCTGGGCACGAGTGTCGCCCGGCCATAGGTCTGAGCCAGGGCCCACCGGGCCAGGCGGCGGCCCACCTCACGCTTCTCCGGCGGGTGGAGATCCCCCTCTCCGATGTCCGTGGTCACCGCCATGCCGGTGTTGGGAATCTGCAGGCTGTCGAGCTGCGCCTGCCAGATCACGCAGAGCTTCGTCGGGTCTTCGCGATGCTTGAACGGCGCGAGTTGCACGAAGTAGAACGGGAACTGACCCTGCCCCCATTCCCGGCGCCAGCCGCCGATGAGTTGCTCCATCTGGCGACGATAGTTCGCACCCGATTCGATGTTCGACTCACCCTGATACCAGATGGCTCCCCGGATTGGGAACGGAAGCAGCGGGTGCAGCATGCCGTTGTACCAATGGCCCACGGGGCCCGGCGTCCAGTTCTCGATGGGCGTCCCGCCGATCGCCGCCTGGACCAATCCGATCGGCACGCCCGTCTCACGGTGCAGTTCGGCACCGAAGGTGGAGCCGACCGCCGAAAACTCGGCCGCGTGACGCTTCTCGTACCGCCGCCACGTGCCGATCATTCGCGCCGCCGGCCCTGCCGACCAGAGGGCAGGGATGCGAAACAGCCGGATGCCTGGGGCGTCGATCTCGGGCTGCTCGGCGACGAAATGCTTGTCCTGCTTCAGCGGCATCTCCATGTTGGACTGGCCAGAGCAGATCCAGACATCGCCGATGAGCACGTCGTGGAGCGTTATGCGCCGCTCGCCAGTCACCGTCAGCTCGTGCGGTCCACCGGCAGGCATGGGGGGGAGCCGCGCCTGCCAACGGCCGGCGGCGCCGGTCTGGGCCGCGACGCGGCGGCCCGCGATCTCGACCACGACTTCCTGACCGGGCCGCGCCCATCCCCATACCGGAATGGGTCGATCACGCTGCACGACCATGCCGGTGGCGAACACCGGTGGCAGGGCGACGTCCGCGGGAGCGGCCTCTTGATCGCTCCAGAGTTCGACCCGCGAGACCACCGCGTTGTGCCCCTCGACCTTCTCGATCCGCAGCACGACGGCGCCATCGTCGGCATAGGAATCACGACGCAGCTCCACGTCGCGATGCAGCAGTTCGTCCTCGGGCAGTTCGATGGCGTCGGCAAGCACGTCGTCGTCGACCCGAATCCGGGCGACTCGCCGGGGAAACCTCGGCCCGGAAGGGTGATCCGAGAGGAACGTCAGCCGAGCCGTGTAGCGGGCGTCGGGATCGAGGCCGCGGTATTCGTAGACCACCCCTCCCGGGTCATGCACGATCGCCCGCGCGGGATCGTCTACCGGCACGCGGTCCGTCGGCACCTGCCCTTCGGCGAACCGTGCCGGCTGACCGAGTACCAGGTGCGGCTGCACCCCGCCGGCCGCATCGTCGGCCACGCGGTGCGGCATGTCGGCGGGGGGCGATGCGGCGGACGCGGCGTCTGCCCCGACGCCGAGAACCGAGGCGAAGACGATCAGCAGCCGGGAGGCGACCGCTGCCGATGGACCGATCGGGGCGTGGTGCATCATCGTGGCCTCTGGAGGGAACGTGCGACGTCCGGGTTCGTGCCGTCTCTCGTGGCGGCGGCACCGCGATGGCCTGTCGCGGCCTGTGGATCGATGTCCAAGGGCACGCGAACACGAACCCGTGTCCCGCGCCCCGCGGCGCTCTCCACCCGACACTCGCCCATGACCATGGCCGCCCGCTCGCGGATGCCCGTCAGGCCAAACCCGCTGCTCGCCACGGTGGTGGCCTCGAAGCCGCGGCCTTCGTCTTCGACGACGAGTTCGATCGCTTCCGGATCCCGCAACAGCGAGAGCCGGGCAACCGTCGACCCGCTGTGTTTTCGGACGTTGGCGAGCAACTCCTGGGCAATCCGGTAGATCACGACCCGCAGTTCGGTCGGGATGTCGTCGATGTCGTCGGCGAACGCGACCCCGACCTCGGTCCCCGCGATCTCGCACTGCTCGACGAGGTCCTCGATCGCTCCGCGGAGCCCGAGATCATCCAGCGGTGCCGTCCGCATCCCGCGGATCAGGTTGCGAGCCTCGGCGATGGCCCGCTCCAGGCTGTCGGCGGCCGTTTTTAGCTCACCGTAGCCAGCGGGGTCGCCGCGACGGTCAAGGGTGGCATCGAGCATCATCTTCGCACCGATGACGTACTGCAGCACACCGTCATGGATATCGTGTCCGATGGACTGCTTCTCGCTTTCCTGAACCCGCAGCAGCTGGTGCAGGACGCGGGTCTTGGACTGCAGCATCGACTCGCGGATCGCCAGGATCTCCCTCGACGCCTGGACGCTGTGCATGAGCGTGCCCAGTATGCCCGCGATGCCCGCCGAGACGAGCACCTGCACCCCCTCGGCGACCGTGGTGAACGTGAGCACCGAGCCACGTGGCGCCATGAAAAGGTAGTCGCAGGCGAGGAAACTCGTCACGAACGCCAGCACGGTCGGCCCAGGGCCGCAGTATCGGGCGGCGAGCGTGACCGCCACGAAGCAGGCACTGAACGGCAAGGTGGTGACAATCGAGCCGAGGAGGTAGCGAACGGCCACCGACCCACACACGATCGCGATCGCCAGACCGTAGCGGCGAATCGGCTCGACGTGCACTGCGGAACCCTCGTTGCTCCGGGTGAGCCGGCCAGGATCTCTGCCGGCTGTGACGGCCCACCGGGACCCTCGTCATTGCGACAGCAGTTCCGATTCGTCGCCGGCGCGAGACGCGATCGATGCGTACACGCGGCCGTCGACATTGGGCTCGACCGCTGCCACGTGCGTGTCACCGAACGCGTGCAGCGCGATCCCGAGGGTGTGGTTGCTACTCGGCCCCCACGACCACGTCGTGCCCCGCCAGCCCGGCAGCCATGGCGTGGTGTCGCCGCCGACGCCGAGTCCAGAGAAACCCGTGACGGACGGCATCCAGAGCCCCTTGATGTTCTTGGGATTGTTCGTGAATGGCCTTAGGGCAACCACCCAGCAGCTTGCACCGTCAACCCAGCAGGAGTACCCCGGTTCCCTGGTT
>QWQL01000112.1 GCA_003670825.1 Planctomycetota bacterium | reverse complement strand
CGATCGAGAACGGGGCTGACGCCGTCTACTTCGGGCTCGATACCGGTTTTAACGCGCGGGCGCGGGCGACGAACTTCACGCTGGGCGACCTGCCGCGGCTGATGGAGATGCTCCACCTCCGCGGCCTCAAGGGCTACGCCACGCTCAATACGCTCGTCTTCTCCGACGAGCTCGAGGCGTTTGGCCGCACCGTGGACGCGGTGGCCGAGGCGGGCGTCGACGCGGTGCTCGTGCAGGATGTCGGCGCGGCCCTCGTGATTCGCCAGCGGCGGCCCGGCCTACAGCTGCATGCCTCGACGCAGATGACACTCACCAGCGCCGAGACGATCGACCTCGCCGAGAGTTTGGGCATGGCTCGGGTCGTCGTCGCGAGGGAACTCTCGATCGACGAGATCACCGCCATCCGCCGGCAGACGGCAATGCCGCTGGAAGTATTCGTGCACGGCGCGCTCTGTGTGGCCTACTCCGGGCAGTGCCTGACGAGCGAGTCGCTCGGCGGCCGCAGCGCCAATCGTGGCCAGTGCGCCCAGGCCTGCCGGATGCCGTACGAGCTTGTGTGTGATGGCAGAGACGTCGATCTGGGCAGCCAGAAATACCTGCTCTCGCCACAGGACCTGGCGGCCTACGCGCTGGCCCCGGAACTGATCGACGCGGGGGTGGCGTCGTTCAAGATCGAAGGGCGGCTGAAGACGCCGGAATACGTCGCCAACATCACGCGGCATTACCGGCAGGCGATCGACACGGCTGTCGAGGGGCGTCCGGTGGTGTTCACGCCCCGCGCGGTCGAGGAGATGGAACTCTCCTTCTCACGCGGCTTCTCGCCGGGCTGGCTGCAGGGCTGCGACCACAAGATGCTCGTGCCGGCGACGACCAGCGCAAAGCGGGGTGTGCGGCTCGGCACGGTGGTCGGGGTCTCCCGCGACCGGATCGGCGTCGAACTCACGGCCGGCGTGAAGCGGGGGGACGGCGTCGCGATCGACTGCGGGGTGACGAGCGACGACGCCCTCGGCGGCCGCGTCTACGAGGTCTTCGCCACGGGCCGGTCGCTGACCGAGGTGGTGGAGTCGGGCCGCGTGGAACTCGCATTCGGCTATGGTGCGATCGATCTGGCACGCGTGAAGCCGGGCCAGGCCGTCTGGAAGACAGACGACCAGGAGTTGACGGCCCGGCTGCGAAAGACGTTCGCCGGCGACCACCTCCGGCGGCGACAGCCGGTGGACGTTCACGTGACGGCTGCCGTGGGCGAGCCGGTGCGGGTGACGGCTCGCACGGCCCACGGCGCGACCTGCGAGGTGGCCTCGGTCGAGCCGGCCCGCGAGGCCATGAAGCACCCGCTGTCGGCCGAGTCGCTCCGCGACCAGCTCGGCCGGCTCGGGGGCACTCCCTTCGAGCTCCGGACACTCGTCGCCGAGATTGCCGGATCCCCGATGCTTCCCTTCAGCCTGCTCGGCCAGCTTCGGCACGATCTGGTCGCCGCACTCGAACGGGCATGCATCGCTCCGCAGGACACCGCCGGTGCGCTGAAGCCCGATGCGCGGCCGACGGGCGAACGGCGGGCGCCGGCGCCGCGGGTCGGACAGGGTGACCCCGGTGCCGGAGCCGGTCCTGCCGTGCTCCACGTCCTCGTTCGCTCGCTCGACCAGCTTCGTCGCGTGCTGGAACTCGGCGAGCGGCGGATCCAGGCAGAGTTCGCCGACATCCGGCAGTATCGTGACGCCGTGGATCGCTGCCGCGCCGTCGGGGCCACGGTCCAGCTCGCCACGCCGCGCATCCAGAAGCCCGACGAGATGGGGATGTTTCGACTGCTCGCCAAGCAGGCCCCGGACGGGATCCTGGCCCGCAACTGGGCGGCGGTGAGGTTCTTTCGCGACGCGGGGCTGCCGGTCATCGGAGACTTCTCGCTCAATGTCACCAACGAACTCACGGCCGAGTTTTTCATTGCGGCCGGCTGCGACCGTGTGACCGCCTCCTACGACTGCAACCGCGAGCAGCTGCTCGCACTGGTGAACGCGGTGCCGCCCGAATGGCTGGAGGTGGTCGTCCACCAGCACATGCCGATGTTTCACATGGAGCACTGCGTGTTCTGCGCGGTGCTCTCGCCAGGAACGAACAAGACCAACTGCGGCCGGCCGTGCGATGTTCATACGGTAAAGCTGCGGGACCGCATCGGGGTCGAGCACCCGCTCACAGCCGATGTGGGCTGCCGCAACACCCTCTACAACGCGACCGCCCAGAGCGGTGCCGAGGCGGTGCCGGCGGTGCTCGCCAAGGGCGTGCGGCATCTCCGGGTCGAGCTGCTCGACGAGAGCGACGCCGAGATCGGCCGCGTGATCGCCGCCTACCGCGATCTGCTGGCCGGCCGCACGTCGGGCCGGGACGTCTGGACGACGCTCAAGGCGATGAACCGCGTGGGTGTGACCCGCGGCACGCTCGAAGAAAAGCGAAACCCGCTGGCGTTGCTCTGAGCGGGGCCAGTTCTGCGGGCCCGGCGTGAGCCGTTGGGTGAGTCTCGCGGGGGCAAGGCTCGTGCCGCGAAAAAAGACCCGGCCCGGATCAGCGGAGCCAATCCGGGCCGGGGTGAATCACATCAGCTGACGGTCGCTGCTCACTTCGACATCTTGGTGAGCGTCTCGACCATCGGGCCGACAACCGGGCCGAGGAGATCCTTGACACCCGGCAGCGACATGGCCGTGTCGATCATTTTCGACAGCAGGCCGAGGTTCTTGCCGATGAAGTCGGTGAACGCCGGCTTCTCCTCGACGGGCAGCCTCCCGGCCTCTTCCTCAAGCGAGGTGAGCATCGGGGCGAGCTTTTCCAGTTCCGGCACCGCCAGCCGCGCCGTCTCTTCGTTGGTCACGCCCTTGAGAACGCTCGTCAGGCCGCCGAACAGGTCGGTGGCATTCTTGCCGACGCGGATCGCCTCGAGGAACTTCGGGTCGATCGAGATCTGATCGACGACGGTGTCCATCATTTCCTTCCCCTTGCGCTCCACGACCTCGGTGACGGTCTCCGTCACCGGGCCCACCTTTCGCTCAACCTGAGCGATCGCCACTTCGTCTTTCGGCTGGTTCTGATTCCAGATGTACCAGCCGAGGCCGAGGGCACCGAGGGCCAACAGCGGCAGCAACCAGCCGGGCAGGCCGGCGGACTGCGGCTCGGGCGAGTGGCCGCCGTGGCGGGCCGGCTCGCTCGGACGGCCGCTGGCAGAGCCGAAGTCGCCAAGCGACAGGCCCTTGGGCAGCGCCCCGCGGATATTGTTCGACTGCTCCGAGAACAGCCGCGACACGCTCGAGGCGTCGGGCTTGCCCGTGAACTGCTTGGCGACCATGCCCAGCACCATCGGTGCCAGGTAGGTCAGCAGCGTCTTCATGATCCCGGGCTGCATGCCGGCGAACGACGCGATCGTGCCGACGAGGCTCGACAGGTTGTTGCCGCCGCCGAGCAGCGAGGTCAGCAGGCTGCCTCCCATGCTGCCGAGGCCCGAGGCCTGGCTGCCACCCAGCGCGCCGGCGAGGTTGCCGAGCATGCCAAGGTCGAGGCCACCCATCGCCTTGGCGAGCTGGTCGGCACCGCTGTTGGTGGACGCCATCTTGCCGAACACGTTGAGCAGGGCCGGGACCGCGGCGCTCGTCGCCGTCTTGGTCTGCGACTCATTGGCACCGATGAGGCCGCTGAGCTTGCCCAGCACGTCGGGCGACATCAACTGACTCGTGATCAGGTCCGTGATATTCATCATGCAACTCCAGAAGGAAAAAACCGAAAAGGGAAACAACAGGAACGAGATTCAGGTGACCGCAGAACGGTCATCGTTCCGCCGTGCGGCACGAATGCCGCGGATCGGGAGCGCAGGGCAAGCCAGCCTCCAAACCCGGAACGAAGACCATTTTTGTAGGTGGTGCGCGGGTGGTCCGCAACGCACCACCGAAATCACCGGTGCCAGACCCGCCCGGGGGCGGTGAATCGGCCAAAAAGGGGATTCCTGGGTCACCAGTAGACGTACTGCAGGAACCGCTCCCGATCGGGCCCCGGCAGGCCGTCGAGGCTGCGAACCACCCAGCGGTTCTCGTCGGTGTCGATGAGCATCTTGCCCTCGGTGCCGAAGTCGAAGGCCTGGCTCTGTGTCCAGCGGGTCGTGAACCTGCAGCGGCCGCCAGCGGTGTCGACGTCGAAGTCGAGGTAGCCGTGGACGAGCCGGACGTCGTTGACCCGGGAAATCTCCCGCACCAGCGACCGCCTCCGCAAGGCCGCCCGAACGACGTCGCGGTCACCGGCTGGCCAGGCGTCGAGCGCGCGGATCATCCCCAGTTCGATTTCGTCGCCGTGCTCGTCCCAGCCGCGGACGGAAAGATAGGCCTCGGGATGCGTCGCCGGGAACGTGCGGATCACGAAGACCGCGGCGGCGGTGCCCTCAGCGGCCGACCGCATCTCGATCCGCTCCTGGTCTCCGATCGAGAATCGGGCGTGGTCGGGATCGAGCCAGGCGATGCCCGCGGCCGCGGGGGTCGCGGCCTCCGGTGATGTATCCGGTGATGTGTCCGCGGGTTCGGCTTGCTGCTCGGCCAGCAGCGTGTCGACCGTCGGCTGCTTGGTGACCTGGGTCTGAATCCGGACGAGCCGGGCATAGACGCCGTCTGCTGCCAGGAGTTCGGCATGCGTCCCCTGCTCCACCAGCCGTCCACGGTCGAAGGCGAGGATGCGGTCGGCGTTGCGAAGGGTGGAGAGCCGGTGCGCGATGGCGATCGTCGTCCGGCCATGCACGAGCACCGCGAGTGCCTCCTGGATCGCCTTCTCCGCTTCCGCGTCGATGTTGCTCGTGGCCTCGTCGAGCACGAGCACCCGCGGGTCTGAGAGGAGCGTGCGGGCGATCGAAAGCCGCTGTTTCTCCCCTCCGGAGAGCCCCGCCCCGTGCTCGCCGAGCAGGGTCTCGTAGGCGAGCGGCTGGCGGCAAAGGAAGTCGTGGGCCCCGGCGGCCTTCGCGGCGGTGAGCCCCTCCTCGATCGTGGCCTGCGGCCTGCCGTAGCAGAGGTTTTTCCAGATCGTGCCCCGGAACAGAAACGAATCCTGAAACACGATGCCGAGCCGTTCGCGGAGGTCGCGGGTGGAGAGGGTGCGGATGTCGTGCCCGTCGACCGTGATCGAGCCCTCCTGAACGTCGTGGAACCGGGACAGCAGGTTCACCAGCGTGCTCTTGCCGGAGCCCGAACGGCCCACGATGCCGATCATCTCGCCGGGGGCGACCTCGAACGACACGTCGTGAAGCACCGGCTGATTGCGGTCGTAGCCAAAGGTGACGTTGGCGAAGCGGATCTCCCCCTGGACGTCGTTCCACGGCTGGGGCGACGTCGGCTCGTCGATTAGGGCCGGGGTGTCGAGCAGTTCGAGCACCCGCTTGCTCCCCGATAGGAAACTCGTCAGCCAGGTGGTGAAGTTGGAGAGGGCGCCCAGCGGAGCGTAGAACATCGCCAGGTAGGCCAGAAAGGCGATCAGCTGGCCCAGCGTCATGCTGCCGCCGATCACGTCGCGGCCGCCGACGTACCAGACGATCAGGCCGCCGAGGCTGAACACGATCTGCATCGACGCGGCGTAGGTGGTGTTGGTGTTTTCCACCCACTGCCGCCAGCGGCGGAGGTGGTCGCTGGCACCGTGAAAGCGGTCGAGCTCCCGCGATTCCTGGGCGAAGGCCTTGACCACCCGGATGCCGGAGAGCATCCCGGAGAGCGTCGTCATCTGCTTGCTAGCCGCATCCCAGAGCCGGTAGTGCCGTGGGTAGACGTGCCGCCAGAAGATCCAGGAACCGAGGATCACCAGCGGCACCGGGATCAGCGTGAACACCGCGAGCTTGGGGTTGATCCACACGAGCATGCCGCCCACGGCCACCAGCTGCACGATCTGGAGCAGGAAGCCGCCGGTGATCTGGTGCATGAGCCCGTGCAGCACCTCGCTGTCGTGCGCCACGCGGCTGATCATCGAACCGACCTGATGCCGGTCGTAGTACGACACCGAGAGGCTCTGGAGCTTCCGCACCATCTCCTCCCGCAGCGCCGAGGTG
>QWQL01000065.1 GCA_003670825.1 Planctomycetota bacterium | reverse complement strand
GATGTGGTTCCGAACCCGCTGATCCCAGCGAATCCGGCTGGCCTCGATCTCAGGGGCGTCGGGGCCGCGGAGGCAGGCGGCTCGCAGATCGGCGGTGATCTCGCCGCAGAGCTCGGCCCCATCGTGGCCCAGGAGCGCCGGCAGGCGGTCGCGGTGGATGCCCCAGCGGTTCATGTAGGCGAGCATGCGGTCAAACGTCCAGCAGCCCGTGGTGGGGTCGCGACCCTCGGCATACGACACCGGCTCGAACACCCAGTCGAAGCCGATTCCCGACCAGAGAAAGCGGCCGACCGATGTCGCCAGCGCAAGGCCCTCCGCGAAGTCGTCGGCCCCGGGCGCCGAGGTGAGATGGCTGAACCGCGTTACCAGACGCATCCGATCAACGAAGCCACCGTCGATCGACTCGGTGTTGATAACCTCAAACGGGATCCCCAGCCGCCGAGCCACGGCCGTTCCTGCCCGCACCTCGAAATCGTCGTCTTGGCCGAGGACGATACCGCGCGTCGGGATCCCCTCATGGGCCAGCGTGGCTGCCACGAGCCGCGAATCGAGACCGCCCGATAGCAGGATCGAGGAATCGTCGCCCGGTGGCCGATGCCGGCGGATCGTGCGCACAAAAGCGTCGCCAATCCGCCGCTCGATATCGGCCTGACTCTCGCCAGCGGCCGGCAGGGTGCGCCCCAGGCAATAGACCTCCTCGAAGTGAGCGCCGCGATCGGCCGTCCACCGCACGAGATGGCCCTTCGGCACCCGCGACGTTCCAGCCAGGAGCGGCCGGTCGTGCAGCGGGCCATGCACCAGCAGAATGCCGGCGAGGCCACGGCGATCGATCCGGGTTTGAAAGAGCGGATGGCAGCGAAAGACCTCGGGGGTGGTCGTCACCACGAGCGGGGCCGCGGGGCCCTCGCCAAGCGTCGCCTGGTGCAGCGGAAACATGCCCAGCGGATCCACGCCGACGGCCAGACCGCGATTGGCCGACCAGGCTGCGGCCACGTGGTAGCCATCGAACATCACCGGCGGACGGTGCGGCGCGAGCCAGCGATCGAGGAGATCACGGGCCGTGATCCGGCGGTCGGTATCGTCGAGGCCGTAGCCGATCAGGATGCCCAGCGAATCGCCGTCGCCATGAAGATCGACAGGCGCCCGCGGCCCGGCGGCCCACACGCAGGCCAGTGGCCCGTGACTGGCCTCCGCGACCGTGGTGCCGGGTAGATCAGCAAACAGCCGCCGCACGTCGGCGACGAACCGCTCGCGCCGGGCGGGATCAGGATCGACGACGAGGGCGACATGGGCCATGCAGCCAGACCAGACCGGTCAGGCTGCCCGCCGCCCCCGATGCAGGGCGCTTGCAGGGGACTCGGCAAACCGGCAGCCGAGATCCGCGAGCCAAGTGTCGTGCATCGAGCGATTTTTGTGGTAGTCGTTGGCGACGAGCGTGACGTCGCGGCCGGCATGCAGGCCGGCCACGGCGAAGTGGAGGCGGTCGGTAATGATCCGCTGATACCGGGCGGCGAAGGCGAGATACTCCGCCGGCGTGCGGGAGAGCCGGATCGGATCCCTGGCGAAGAGGGGCTTGCGGCCACCGCGTTCCTGGTCGCGCCGCAGAAAAATGCCGAGGCCGCGAGTGGCTGCGGCGGGGGCCGGCCAGGCGAGGCCGAGGGCGAGATCGGGGGCGAGCGTGCCCCCGGGATGCAGGCCGAGGCTCGTCTGCTCGCGGACATACACCCGCGCGAAGGGCCGGTCTTCCGGCGAGGTGAACGACTGCGGCAGGATCACGACCGGCAGGCCCGTGGCCAGCGCCTGACCGCGGATCGCATGATTACCGCCGTAGCGGGTGCCCATGTTGCCGCCGCCGCCGAAGACGAGCAGATCGGTCGCCTCAATACCTCGCGGCCCGGCATCGAGATCGACGAGCGACCAGCGGATGCCGTAGGTCGCGAACAGCTGCGCCATCGCCATTTCGATCAGATGATCGCCCACGTTGCCGACCGGCCGGACGTAGCCCACGCGCTTGCCGACGAGCGGCTGGCAGACGGGCGCGAAGGCTTCTGGACCGAGGAGCTGATGCCGGATGGCGGCTCGACTGATGGCGGGCCGGGTGCTAGGACGCTCCGCGGGGCCGGGGTGAGCGGCGTGGCTGGTGAGGCCAGCGTGCGGGCGGGGCGACGAGGTGCGATTGGAAACGCTTGGCATGCCGCTGCGGGCGAGCAACCTTCGCACACCCTCGGCGGCCCGGCCGGTGAGCCCCGCCTCCAGCAGGTTGCGGTAAAACGGGGAGACGACGTCATCCACCTCGGCGAGCGAATCGACCGCGTCGATCAGCCCGCGACCACCGTTGAAGCCAGGGAACGCGGCCAGGGCGCCGCAGGCTTCGAGCGAGAGCATCGTGCGCACGCACTTCTCGCACCGGCCGCAGTTGAGTCGGTCGCCGACGTTCTGCCAGCAGACGCGGAGATGCTGCTGCACGATCGGCTCCCCGGCAATGCGGCGGATCTTTTCCAGCCGGGTCACGGTCGGGGCAAAGTGCTCGATGGAGTTCGTCGCCGAGCCGAAGAGGTGATCGGTGCCGGACCGCGACCCGACTTCGGGATGCTCATACCCCAGGCCATCGCCGGAGACGATGAGGGTGGTGGCCGAATCGCCAAGAAGGTGACCGATGGCGGCCAGCGCACCGCCAAACGACCGCCCCCAGGGCGTCGCCCGCATCAGCGGATGCTGTCGAAGGTTGGTGCGGAGGAGGGCACTCGCCGTGCCCACCTCGGCTGCGATCGAGCGAATCATCCGCGAGACGTCGGCGGCCCGGCGCCGGTGCCGGAGCTTCACATCGTAGCCAACCACGTAGACAAGCCGATCGACCCGCTGCTGGTTTTCGAGGAAGGTGTGAAACGCATCGACTCCGCCCGTGAAGCAGAGCGCCGTGCTGGTCGCGGTGGGCGTGGCGCGCGTGGCGGCGGCCTGCCGGGTCGCGATGCACAGCGGCGGTGGGGCGTCGGAATACCAGAGGCCGCGAAAGGTTTCCGCGATGCGCCAGGTATTTGCCGTCCAGGTCGGGCAGCCGCCCGCGGGCACGTGGAGCTGCCGCCGGGCGTGCATCGCCGGCACGAGGAACGCCGAACCGAACGCCTCGGCCGCCTCCGCGAGCGGTAGGTCGCTCGATTCAAACCAGACGCTCCGCCCGGCGACAGTGGCCGCGACGCGGCCGCGGCCTCGCGCGGCGATTCCCTCGACGAGAACCGGCCTGATATCGGCGCGACGGGAGATGGGCAGCAGCCGCATGGATGGCCTGAAGGCAAACGGGTCAGGCCACGTTGCGGCGAGGCAAGGCGACCGGCTTGGCCGGCACCACCCCGGCGGGCGTCAGGTCGTCGGTGGGCTTCACGAGCCCGTCGATGCAGAACGCGGGCCGATCGCTGACCATAAGGAAATAGTCAAAGTTCCGCGTGCCGAGGCTGTTGCGGGAGAAGCTCGGAGCCGGCGGATGCCAGAGATGCACCGGCGCCGTCTCCAGCAGGATCGACCTCACCCGGAGGCCGGTGCGTTCGAGCCGCAGTTGCAGGTCGCGATCTTCGAGGCCCCAGCCGACGAACTGCTCGTCGAAACCGTTGATCCGCTCGTAGTCGGTTCGCCAGAGGGCGATGTTGTTGCCCGAGAGCCGAGGCCGCATCGGGAGCCGCAGCCACTCGTAGGCCTTGGCCCGCACTCCCTTGCCGAGGATCCGCCGGGCCTCAGCCCGGGGAATGAGGTGGTGAAAGCCACTGCCCCGAATGAGGTTGATGTCGATCCGCTGGGATGTGGGCTCGTCGAGCCGGACGCAGTCGCCTCCCACCACCCAGCCAGGCTGCCGGGCCGCGAGGTGCTTTCGCAGGTGATCGCGGGGCAGGATGCAATCGCCGTCGGTGAAGAGCAGGTAATCGGCCGTGGACGCCGCCACGCCCTCGTTGCGGCAGCGGGCAAGGCGGAAGCCCGCATGGTCGTGCGTGGTGAAGGTGAGCGGGAACGGCGCATGGCGGGCCGCGGCGGCAAGCAGGCGGAGGGTGTCGTCTCGAGAGCCGTCGTCGGTGACCACGACCTCAAAGCGGCCTTCGACGTCTTCCTGGGCCTCGATCGAGGCCAGGCACCGGCCCAGGTGCCCGGGCCGCTCGAAGGTCGAGATGATGACAGCAAGATCCATGACCGCCTCCGCAGGGACACGACGTCGAGGTCATCGACGCGGAGACCCGCTGGAATCGAACCGTGGCCGGTTCGGGAGACGGGGCAGGCGAGCGAATGGAGAGCCGTCGCCGGAAGTGGCGTAGAGTTTGCGGCCGAACCCATCGACATCCTATGAGCCGCATCCCCCTCACGCTGTCGCACGTTTATGCGATGGGCGATCGCCCGGAAAGCCGCCGCCGGGCGGCCCACAGGCAGAGGCCGACCACACTGACCCCCCAGGTGCGGCAGTCGCGGGCTCCGGCAGCACGAGCACGTTCCCCGTCGATTCCGTAAACGAGAGGGACGTGTTGTCGGGTAACTGGCTCGAGAAGGTGAGCTTGAGCGAGCCGTCGTTACGCGGCGGCTGCCCCTTGCCGCTCGTGCGCCGCCGTGGCCCTGAGAAGGATGCAGCCCTGCAAGACCTCCCGCCTACCCGGACTGCCGACCGCGGCCGTCGGACAGGCAATCAATCCCCGCAGCCGTGACCACGTTTCCTTCAGGGCAAACGGCACCGAGCAGGCGCTCACGTTTCCCACCCGCCGAGTCAGGCCGTTGACCAGTTCGCCGCCGACGCCGTGCTCTTCCAGCTTCATACCGGCGAACCGCACGATCCCCGAACCGGCCTGGTGCGGCACGACGAAGTTGACGTCGCCACCGGCGAGGCCCGTGGCGGCCAGCGACTTGGCGACGGCGGCCGACATCGCCCGCGGCGCGATCTCGGCGATCGCCATGCCGTCGATCGAATACACGAGCCGCTCCTCGGCATGCTCCACGCCGCCACCCGCCGCCGGCATGGGCACGTTTTTGCGAACGTGAAAGTCAAACGCGGCCTTCTCGGCCGGTTGCTTCTCGGCATCGGCATGCACGATCTCAAAATGCACCGGGTGCCGGCGGCTCGCGGGCGAGGTGAGCATCGTGGCCGACGCCATGTCGCCGAACAGGCCGGAAGTCTGACTGCACGAGTAGTCGGTGATCCGGCTGATCCGGGTCGCGACCACGACCAGCAGAAACTCATCGCGCCGCAGCGCGAGCCGCGGAGCCCAGCGCCGTTGCACGACGGCGAAGGCGCGGCTGTAGCCGCAGCAGAACCAGTTGAGCCCGACGGTGCGGCAGCGGCGAACACCGAGCACGCGGGCCAACTGCCGGGCGGCCCGGCTCGGCCGCTCGGCCGCCACCTGCGAGGCGGGCAGATGCCGGCGGGCCACCGACGGCGGAATGAACGACGGCGACACGAACACGATCCCGCGGCAGTCGGCCAGGTTGCAGCCCGTCTCCCGCTGCAGTCGCCGAACCGCGTGCAGCCCCATCGTCAGCTCGTCGTCGACGGAGATCCCGCGGGCCTCGATCCCGGTATGGTGCGTGAACTTCCGGGGCATCGTGCCGCCAAACCAGGAGTTTTCGAGCTCCCACGCGGGTTGGTGCACCGCGATCGCGGCGATGCCGAGCGACGGATGATGGCTCGCAGGCATGGGCGTTCATTCCGTCGGGAACGGCCGCCACGGGCAGGCGGTCGGGGACGGGATGATGGCGATCGGGGGCGGCGGAGGCCAGCGGGAAAATCGCCCGCAAAAACCGTCCCGGCGTCGATCTGACGCGTGCCGCAGCCGATTCTTCCATGCCTGGGATACCCGCTGGCCGTGTCAGGCTGCCCCCCTGTGTGTGGCTCGAACACAACCTTGGAGCATGCCCGCCAGTTCCGTGGCCTGCTGCTCCCAGAATCTGATCCCGCCGCTGTCGAACACGACGGCTTCGCCCGGCTGCATGCGGTTGAGCATCGCCACCGCGTCGATGACCGCCGCTGCGAGCGACGTGCCATCATCACCGAACGGGATGATCGTGCCGTTGCGGCCCGGCTCGATATCCTCCACGACCCCGCCCGCGTCCGTC
>QWQL01000101.1 GCA_003670825.1 Planctomycetota bacterium | reverse complement strand
CATGGCTGGAGCGCTTCCAGTTTATGTGTGGCGTCTATGGAAGCGAGAGCGGGTAGGCGAAGGGGGTCGGCGAACGCTCGAGGAGCCTTGGGCGTATCCTCGCCCGGCGACAAGACTTTTGCCGCCCCCGAGCCGGCGAACCACGGAAGTCGGATGCATGGCTGGCGTTCCACGGGGAGATTCGGCCCGTCGGAAGCATACGCGGCCCACCCCTTGCCGAGAAACGCCGGGCCCGCGGCGGAGTGGTGAACTTTTCCCCTCGGCCGTGAACCTGGTCATCAAGGCCCGGTCACTGATCGACCGGCAGCGCCCGCGGGTAGGCCGGCACCTGCTTCGGCGGCGGGTCGCGGCCTTCCTCCAGCCGCCACTCCTCCCGCTCCTCGTCGCTGGCGTAGTACACGAGCCAGGCCGTCGGGTCGCCGTCGACCGTGGCACTGCAGTCCCAGTGGACGTAGTTGTCGGGCACGTCGACCTGCTTGATCTTGGCCGGAAGGATGTCGCGGCGGATCAGCGTGTAGAACTCGCGATCGGAGAGGTGGTCGGTGAAGTCGAGGACGATCCGCTTGTCGTAGAGCGTGTCGATCGTCTGCCAGAGCCGTTCGTGGAGCCGATCGTCGTCGAGCGTGCAGGCGGGCTGCAGGGCGAGTTGGGGCTCGAACCAGCGGGCCACGGGTGTCAGCGGCGCCAGTTCCCAGGCCAGCATCGATTCGAGGAATCGGTTCTCGACGGGAGTCGGCAGGCTCCGGAACTCGATCTCCCAGATCGATTCGTCGAGATAGGGCTCGATCGCCGTCCGGAGTTCGCCGTTGCGAAGCAGGCAGTCGACCTCTTCCGGATCGGGATGATGTGCGAGGGGCATGCCGGGGGTATTCCTCGGGGGGGTGGCACCGGCGGCCGACAACGAGTCGACAACCGGCTGGACCCCTTCGACGATACCAACGCAAAACCAGGGTTCAACGGTTTGCGACCGCTGTTTTCGGCGTTTCACGGACCGGCCGCCGGCACGACCGCTACGACGCGACGACTTTCCGCGGTCCACCGCCACGGCCCCATTTGCCACGACCCCGCAGGATCCCCCAGCCTCAACCGCCGGCGGAGGAACTGGGAGCGGCAGCCTTGCAGTCGGGCTCGAGGGCGGCAATCTTCGCCACCCGCCGGGCATGCCGGCCGCCCTCGAAAGGGGTCGACAGCCACGTGCGGATGATCTTTTCCTGCACGTCGGATCCGATCAGTTCGGCCGACAGGCAGAGCACGTTGAGGTCGTTGTGCCGCCGGCTCATTTCCGCCGTGACCTCGTCGTGGCAGGTCGCCGCCCGAACGCCGGGAAGTTTGTTGGCGGCGATCGCCATGCCCACTCCCGTGCAGCACAAGAGGATCCCACGCTCGACCGAGGCATCGCTCACCCGGCGGGCGACGTCGGCGGCGATGTCGGGATAGTCGACGGCCAGATCGCCGTCGGAGCCGCAGTCGATCACCTCGTTGCCCAACCGCTGGAGCAGCCCGATGAGCCGCTTGCGTGCCGCCACGCCCCGGTGGTCACTGCCGATTGCAATCCGCATGGGTCCCGAAACTCCTCGCATCCGCCCGCCGCACGGGTGTCGTTCCGGGGATCACACGATCCCCCGTCGGAGCGTAAGTGTATCGAGTTGTGCGGTCAGATGCCCATGAATCTGCCGGGCACACTTCCGGTAGGTCTCGAGGGTTCCGCCGACCGGATCGAGCACGTCCCGGCGGTCCGGGGCGAGCATGGCAACCCGGCCTCCAGTCTCGGGAAACTGCGCAAGGATTGCGGCCCGGTGGGCGGCCGTCATCGTCAGGATGACGTCGGCCTGAGCGACGAGCGATTCGGTGATCGGCTGGCTCTCATGGCCGCCCAGCTCGGCCCCCATCTCCTGCATGGTCTCAACGGCGTGGCCGCTCGCGGGGCCGCCGCCCCAGGCGGCGATTCCGGCGCTCGCGACGACGACACCATGCCGCTCGATCTCGTCGGGCCGACAGCCGAGCTGCTCCGCTACCATCACGCGAAACAGCGCCTCCGCCATCGGGCTGCGGCAGGTGTTGCCCGTGCACACGAAGAGCACCATCAGGCTCGACAGCCGGCGGAGCGTGTCCTCGCTCACCACTCCCGGGCGCACGATGCGGAAGGAGTCTGCGGTGAGTTCGATCGTCGACGGCGGCTGGGCATACCGCGTGCGGCCGTCGTCCACCACCAGCGTCAGCGCAGAAGCGGCACGGTCGAGCAGATCTGCGACGGTGATCGGTGGGCCGCCGGCTCCGTCGGGCTCGGCGAGCATCACCGGGCCCGGCAGCATTCGCATGCAGTCGGCGAGCAGCGGATGCCCTGGAATTCGCAGCCGCAGCCGGCCGGCGCCGACCAGCGCGGCGCGGGCGGGCTCCGACAGCCGGTGCACCAGACTCTCCGGATGGTCGTCGGGCACGATCATCGAGACCGGTCCTGGCCAGCAGCGGCGGGCGATCCGTCGACCCACGGCCGTGATCCGGGGTGCCCAGTCGAGCGCCTCCTCCGCGCTCTTGAGCGCCAGCGAGAGCAACGGCTCGCCATCGCGTCGCGTCGCGATCGTCGCCAGGGTTTGTGCCGCCTCGGCCGATCGCCCGCTCGCCGCGACCACGTAGTCGGTCTCGGTAGGGAACGCGACACAGCGGCCTTCGGCGAGCGCCTGCACCGCGCGATGCACCACATCGCGGGCATCCTCGGAACGGCGCAGATCGATGACCAACGGCGGCATGATGGGGCCGGCGGCCGGGGCAGCCGACGAAGGGACGCCGATTCCCTGGAAAACCGGCCGAAAGGCGCTGAATCTCAGGGTAAACGTACAGCGGTTCACGCGGTCGAGTCAAGCATCGCTGTCTGGGCAAGATGCAGCGAGCCGCCCGCTTCGGGCCAGCTTTTCGGCAGGGTTGTTCCCGGGCCGCACGCCCGGCGGCGGCGGGGTGTGGAGGTGACACTTTTCGGCTTGTGGTGGTCGGTCGGGGTCGGCTATTCCTCCCCGGCTTCCGCCGCCGCAACCCGGGCACCCCACCCTCGATGGCCACGAGCTTGTTCACGATCGGCAATCCTTCGCGGACGTTGTTCCCGCTCCTGGCGTGGCTCGCGGCAGCCGTGGCGGTCGCCCAACCGGCGGCCGAACCGCTGCCGCTGCCCCCCGTCGCGGCCGAGGCGGCAGCCCCGACTGCAACGGGCGAGGTCATCGTCGAGGTGCGGATTGAGGGCAACCACGCCACCGACGTCTCGAAGCTCCCCAAACTCGTCACCCGCGCCGGCCAGATCTTCGACACCCAGGCGATCGAAGAAGACGTCCGCACGCTGCACAAGTCGCGAAAGTTCGTCGACGTGCACCCCAAGTATGTCCGCGTGGCCGAAGGCATCGTGGTGGTCTTCCAGGTCGTCGAGCGGCCGATGCTGCGGTATGTGAAATACGTCGGCAACGAGCGGGTCACCACCCGCACGCTCCGCAAAAAGGCGGAGATCGACGTCGGCGACGCGATGGATCCCTACGTGGTCGAAGAAGCCCGGCGGCGGATCGAATCGCACTACCAGGAGAAGGGCTACGAGGCGGCGCGGGTCACGACCGTCGAGGGCGACAAGCAGGGAGACAAGGGGGCCGTGTTCCTGATCGACGAGGGGCACAACCGCAAGTCGCTCTGGACGAGTTTCGTTGGCAACACGATCGCCAGTGATGCGCGGCTGCTCACGCAGATCAAGTCGAAGCCGGGGGTGTTTTGGCTGATCGGCGGCAACATCGACCGGACGGTCATCGAGCAGGACGTCGAGACGCTGACGGCCTACTACCGCAGCCTCGGATTCTTCCAGGCCAAGGTGGGCCGCGAGGTGGAGGTGGTTCACGAGGGCACCCGCGACTGGACGCACCTGACGTTCGTGATCAGCGAGGGGCCGCGATACACCGTCCGCAACGTCTCCTTCATCGGCAACAGCAAGTTCAAGAACGAGTTTCTCGAGCGAGACCTCAAGCTCAAGGGGGGGGAGCACTTCAACCAGTCGAGGATGGACGCCGACCTCAACCTGATCCGCGACATCTACGGCGGCCGGGGGTTCGTGTTCGCCGACATCCGGGCCGATCCACGGTTTCTCGAGGAGCCGGGGCAGCTCGACCTCGTTTACAACGTCACCGAAGGGCAGCGGTATCGCGTCGGGAAGATCAACGTCCGCATCCGCGGCGAGCATCCGCACACGCGGCACAGCACCGTCCTCAACCGCCTCTCGCTGCGTCCTGGCGACATCCTCGACATCCGCAAGCTCCGCGACGACGAGCGGCGGCTGAAGTCGAGCAGTCTGTTCCTCGCCGACGCCTCGAAGGGGGAAGGGCCGAAGATCGTGTTCAGCAAGCCCGAGCCCGACGACACGCGGATGGCCCGCGAACCCGAGCCCGAGCGGCCTCCGGGCTTCCGTGGCCAGAGCCCCGACGGCGGCGTTGACGGGGACGACGAGTGGGTGATCGACCTCGTGCTCGAAGGTGAGTGGAACGACCAGCAGCAGGCGGCCCAGGAGCCGGTCCCGACGACCGCTCCCGCGGCGGTGGCCGGTAGTGCGGTGTGGCGCGGCCAGAGCCCGGGCTATCCGGTGGCCCCCGTCGCTCCGCAGCAGATGATCCCGCCGCAGCCGTTCGTGGCCCAGCCAGGCGTTCCGCCGCAGGGCGGCTTCCCGGTGCCGGGCATGCAACCGCAGCCCGCCCAGGGGTGGCAGCCGGCGGTGCCGCAGCAGCAGGTCAACGCCGCGCCGCCACAGGCCTGGGGCGGGGCCCCCCTGCCGGCCGCGGCTCCCACCGCCGTCGACTACTCACGGATGGTCGCGCCGCCGCCCCCTGTCTACACGGTGCAGCAGCAGGTGGCCCCCGGGTTCCCCGGTCAGCCGCCGCTGATGCAGCCTGTCGGAGCCGCGGGCGGGCCCTTCGGCGCGACGCCCGTTGCCCAGTTTGATCCCAACCAGCCACCGGGATTTCAGCAGCCGGGCATGGCGCCCGACTTCGCCGGTGATCCCGCCCAGGTCTTCCCGGGCAGCGAACCCTACGTGATCGTCGACGTCGACGCCGAGGAGACGCAGACAGGACGGTTGATGATCGGGGCCGGCGTCAACTCCAACGCCGGGCTCGTCGGCAACATCGTCGTCGACGAACAAAACTTCGATATCCTCCGGCTGCCCCGCAGCTGGGACGACATCAAAAACGGCACCGCCTTTCGCGGTGCCGGCCAGCGATTCCGGCTCGAGGCGGCGCCCGGCACCCAACTCCAGCGGTACATGGCGACCTTCCAGGAACCGTATCTCTTCGACACGCGGATCGGCCTCTCGCTCTCGGCCTCCTACTACACCCGCTACTTCTACGACTGGGCTGAGGCCCGCACCGGCGGCCGCATCGGCCTCGGCTACCAGTTCCAGTTCGCCCCCGATCTGTCGGTCAACACCGGCTTCCGCGGCGAGAGCGTCGACGTCTTCAACCCGCGGATCCTGACGCCCGACATCGTCGACATGCTCGGCACCAACTCTGTCTATGGGTTCAGCACCGGCCTCGTGCATGACACCCGCGACAGCCCCTTCCTCCCCACGCAGGGGCATCTCGCCACGCTCGAGTTCGAGCAGGTGATCGGCACCTTCGTCTATCCCCGCGGCATCGCGGAGGCGCGGCAGTACTTCCTGCTCAACGAGCGGCCCGACGGCTCCGGTCGCCACGTGCTCTCGATCGGCTCCGTGCTCGGCATCTCGGGCGACAACACGCCCGCCTACGACAACTTCTTCGCCGGCGGCTACAACACGATTCGCGGCTTCGTATTTCGCGGGGCGAGTCCCCGGCAGACCGCCGCGGGCACCGAGCCATCGTCGGGCGAGCCCGCCGCGATCGTGGGCGGTCCGTTCCAATGGCTCAACACGATCGAATACATGTTCCCGATCACCGCCGACGACACGCTCCGCGGAGTGGTGTTCACCGACGTGGGCACGGTCGAGTCGAACGTCTCGATCAACAACATGCGAGTGGCGCCGGGCGTGGGCCTCCGGATCACGCTACCGGCGATGGGGCCGGCCCCGATCGCGCTCGACTTCGCCGTCCCGGTGGCCTACGCCCCGTATGACAGCAAGCAACT
>QWQL01000018.1 GCA_003670825.1 Planctomycetota bacterium | reverse complement strand
GCGGCCTGCTCCTTGCCCCCCCTCACGTCCGCCACGATCTTCGGATTGGCGGCGATCAGTTCCTGGCAGAGCGCGACGAGGTCGTCGTCGCTCACCGCCCCAGCACCGCCAACCGACTTCCCCGCATCGCGGGTGAACGCCACGCCCAACTGCTCCCGCGGTGGCGTGTCGTCGAAATGGATCTGCGGCACCGTCTTGATCGCGTGCCGCAGCGCCTGTTCCCAGCTGGAGCGAATCTCGCCCAGCGACGGATCGCTGGCATCGAGCCGGCGATAGCGTTTCACCGAGAGGTCGTCGTTGGCATAGACGAGCAGATCAATGGGCGGACCAACGGCCACGTTCGAACGCATCGTCGAGTCGAGCGAGATGATGGCGTAGGTCACCGCCTGATCGAGCGTGGTTTCCCCGAAGCGGATGCCACGGTCGAGAATGGGTCGCCCATACTTGCTCTCACCGATCTGCAGGAATGGCGATAGCCGCGTGCAGCGGAGGGGATTCCCCTGTGCGTAGATCAAATAGAGCTGCGGCATCTCGCCGCGGATCTGACCGCCGACGAGCAGATTGACCGAAAAGTTGATGTTGTCCCGCTCCATGTATTCGCGGTCAAGCGCCCCGACCGCGCGAACCTGTTGCCCGACGCAGCGGGCGGCCTCGTAGAAGTTGGTGACGCTCGCGAGGCCGTCGCCGGCGCGAAAGTCCTGATCCAGTCGGGTCATCACCGACTGGGTCAGTGACAGACTGCCGCTCGAGAGAATGGTGAACATCCGCTCGCCTGGGATCACAAAATTGTGCATCTTGCGGCAGACCTCCACCTGGTCGATCCCCGAGTTCGTCCGTGAATCGGAGGCCAGCACGAGCCCTTGCTGGGTACGAATTCCGACGCAATAAGTCATCGAATCCTCTGATCCCGTGGAAAGCGGCTGGATAATGGCGCGGAACTTGCTGTGACAGGAGGTCACCGATGACGATGTGGCTCGCAGACTATCGGACATCATTGTTTCGTCAAGGAAAACGACGGAGGAAAAAGGCGGATGAGTTCCCACCAGCCCGCTGCCGCTGCCATCGGTTCGGGCACGGAGTGCGCGATTACCGCGCAGGAGGGCCTCTTCGCCGGCTATGAACTCGGCGCTGCCTACGACGAAATGATTGGCGGACTGCGGTCCGGCGAGCCGGTGCCTCGCCCCCACTATCAGCCGCTCCACGAGCGACTGCTGCAGACGAGCCCGGAGGATTTCCGCCGCCGCAAGGCGATGACCGATCTCTCGATGCGGCAGGACGGCGTCGGCTTCACGGTCTACCGGGCTGAGGAGGGCATCGAACGGGTGTGGCCGATGGATCCTGTGCCGCGGATCATTCCGGCCGCGGAATGGCGGCAGATCGAGGCCGGCCTCACCCAGCGGATCAACGCACTCAACCTCTTTCTCTGGGATGTCTACCACGAGCAGCACATCCTGCGGGACGGCGTGGTGCCCGCCGGGCTCGTGCTGCAGGGGGCCTTCTTCCGCCGCGAGTTTGTCGGCGTGAATGTGCCGCGACGGATCTACATCCACATCTGCGGTACCGACCTCATTCGGGCCGCCGACGGTGAATACCTCGTGCTCGAGGACAACGCCCGCACACCGTCGGGCGTCAGCTACATGCTTCAGAACAGGCAGGTCATCAAGCGCGTGTTTCCGTCGCTGTTCAACGACTACCACGTCCTCCCCAACGACGACTATCCGGCGGCGTTGCTCGACGTGCTGCAATACATCGCGCCGCAATCAGTGTCGCAGCCGACGGTTGTCCTGCTCAGCCCGGGCATGCACAACTCCGCCTACTTCGAGCACAGCTTCCTCGCCCAGCGGATGGGCATCGAACTGGTCGAGGGCCGTGACCTGCTCGTCGACGGGAATCGCGTCTTCATGCGGACCACCCGTGGACGTCAGCGGGTCGATGTCATCTACCGGCGGATCGACGACGACTTCCTCGATCCGCTCACGTTCCGGGCCGACAGCGCGCTGGGGGTGCCAGGGCTCGTGAATGCATACCGCGCCGGCACGGTGGCGCTAGCCAACAGCATCGGCACGGGGATCGCCGACGACAAGGGGATCTATCCGTTCGTGCCCGACATGATCCGCTACTACCTCAAACAGGAGCCGGTGCTCAACAACGTCGAGACCTTCCGGCCCGAAATCCCGGCACACCGCAGCCACGTGCTGGAAAACCTCGAAAAGCTCGTCGTCAAGCGGGTCAACGAGTCGGGTGGCTATGGCATGCTCATCGGGCCGGCCTCGACGAAACAGCAGCGGGAGGAGTTTCATCGCATGATCGTGGCGAACCCGCGTGATTTCATCGCGCAGCCCACGATCCAGCTCTCCACGCACCCCACCTTCGTCGACGGCCGCCTCGAGGGCCGCCACCTCGACCTGCGGCCGTTCGTGCTCTGCGGAGAGCGGGTCACGGTCACCCCCGGCGGCCTGACTCGCGTGGCCTTGCCGAAGGGGAGCCTTGTCGTGAACAGCTCCCAGGGCGGCGGCAGCAAGGACACGTGGATCCTCGCCGACAAACCGTTCGCCAGCCCCCGGAACGGGTGAGGCCTCGCATGCTCAGCCGGGTTGCCGACGCGCTGTTTTGGATGAGCCGCTATCTGGAGCGGGCCGATCACGTTGCGCGGGCGGTTGATGTCACATTCCAACTCGACCTCGACCTCCACGGTGTGCTGGCCAACCCCGTGGAACTGGAGTGGAACGCGCTGTTGTCGCTGCTCCGTCAGCCGCCGCCGCAGATCCGCGATGGCGAGCATCCCGTCGGTGCGGTGCAACGCTGGCTCCTGCTCGACGTGTCCAATCCCGGCAGTGTGATGTCCTGCGTGAACCGCTCCCGTAACAACGCACGCAGCATCCGCGGCTCGATCAGCCCGCCGATGTGGCGGGAACTCAACAAACTCTACTGGCGGCTCTCCGATGCCGGCCTGCCGGCGCGGGTGGCGGATTCACCGCACGACTTCTGTGAAGAGACGCAGATCGGCGTGCTGCTCTTTCACGGCGCGTGTGAAGCGACCGTCATGCACGACGAGGGCTGGCACTTCATCCAACTCGGCCGGCACCTGGAGCGGGCCGAGAAGGTGCTGCGCACCCTGGAGTCGACGTTCGGCCTCCTCGAACGATCCGAGGCGGCCGACCTGCCGATCAACAACCTGCAGTGGGGTGCCGTCCTCAAGAAGTGCGCGGCCTACGAGGCCTACCAGCGGCTCTCCATCAGCCGCGTCGAGCCGGAGCGGGTCGTCGAGTTCCTGCTCACCAACGCCGACTTCCCGCACTCGGTGCGGTTTTGCCTGGCACGAATCATGCAATCCCTCACCGAAATCAGTGGCAGGCTGCCCGATCGCTGCGACGATGATGTCGTCCGCACCGTGGGTCGCCTGCTCAACGATCTGGTGTATCTCGAGGATGCCGCATTCGACGGCGATCGGTTGCACGCGTTTCTGGGCAACGCCCTCTCCCGCTGCGCGAGAATCGGAAACCTGCTCCAACAACAATACGCCCTGCAATAGCCGGCGGCAGGCCCCCGGCATGGAGACGCTGCGATGATCCTGGAGATTCAACACGAGACCGAAATGGAGTATTCGCAGCCGGTGAGTGAATGGCTCTGTGAACTGCGAATGGAGCCGGTGAGTGATGCCACGCAGCGTTGCCACTCCTTCCAGATCAGCGTCGGCCAACCGGTGACCCTGTGCAATTATCTGGACGGCTTCGGCAACCGCGTGCACCACTTCAACATGCTCAAGCCCCCCACGTCGCTGCGGATCCTCGCCGCCAGCGTCGTCGAGACGGAAGATACGGGCATCGGGCCGATGGCCAGCCAGACCACTTTTTCGGCCGAGGGCACCGCTGACGGCTGGCACCTGCCGCTGGAGGCGCTCGACTACCTGCCGCTCCGCGGGCCCGCGCGAGCCACGCCGCTCCTCGAGCCGATCCTGGCGGAACTGCGGCCGATGCCGAGGATGCGGGTCGGCATGTGGGTCTGCCAGGTAGCTGAATACATCCGTGGGCGTTTCGAGTATGCCCGTGATGTCACCGACGCCACCTCGCCGATCGACCATCTTCTCACCCGCGGCAAGGGGGTCTGCCAGGATTTCACCCACCTCATGATCGCCGTCCTGCGGTCGTTCGGAGTACCGGCCCGCTACGTCAGTGGCTACATCCACCGGGAAAACAAAGAGTCGCAGAGCCATGCCTGGTGCGAGGTATGGCTGCCCGATGTCGGCTGGACCGGGTTTGATCCCACGAACGGCTGCCCCGTGAGCGGCCATTTCGTGAAGACGGCGATGGGGAGGGATTTCACCGACGTGCCGCCGAACAAGGGCACTTACCGCGGTGCCGGCGACGAACGCATCAAGGTGCGTGTCGCCACCCGCACGCTCGACCGCCTGCCATCCCTCTCGTGGCACGATCAACTCGCCCCGCTTGATGTTCCCGTCCACTCCGTGCTGCGAACCGCGCCAGTGTATGGCAGCGAGGAAGAGGCTCAGCAACAGTGACGGGAGCCAGCTCCTGCCGGCCGTCTCCTCTGAGCCGGATGTCGCCGCCGCACGCCGGGCACTGGAGGGGAAACTTCTCCCCCGCTTTCTGCCGGGCCCGACCCAGTTGGCCGCCTTGTGCCTGGGCATCACATAGCGGATGCGAGCGATGCGGCTGTCGGCGTCGCCGATCACGGAGAGCCGCTCGAGTACGAAAGGGGGCCGGGCACAGTACCTCAGGAGATGCTCGAGCGACTGGAAATAGCTCGGCACGTCGCGGTCGAGGAGCGTGATCCGGACACTCGCGTCGATGGAAAACCCACTGTTCCCTCAGGCGAGCATGGCGGCGGCGGCGTGCGCATCGAGAAACCCCTGCCGCTTGAAGAAAGCGATCACGCGGCGGCGGACCCGTTCGGTGAGCGAGCCAGGGTGGACGTTGCTCAAACCCATCGCTTCCCGGAGTTCCTGCGAGCGTTTCATTTCTGAACGGAACCTATGGTCACTCACCCGCGAGGTGAATCGCTCTGGCAGCCAAGGATGGAGCGATCCACATGCCGCGTTTCTCCAGAGCAGCGATGGAGGCTCTCACAGATGGCAGCAGGCACGTTTGTTTGGCTTGAAGGAGGATGCCAAGCGTGCCGGTCACTTGGAGGCCAAGGGTTTGGGCGATTCGCCGAGCTTTGAGGTCGTCGAGGATGACAGCATCGTGCGCTTCATCCAACGCGGTCTGGATGACCGCAGCCTCGCCCATGTCGATCTGCGCTGAGAGCAGGGGATGAACGGCCACACGATGGGAGCGATGGCATGCCTGGAAGGGATTGGATTCCCTGCCATGTCGCATCTTTGGCATGACCAGCGGCGAGTTCCTGCCCGACTTCCCAGGGGACGATGACTTCCCCAATCAATCCTGCCAGCGAACCCAGCCCTCCAGGCAAAACGGCGTGGAGATGAATGGCGGGGCTAGTGTTGATGACGGTCATGCAGGGTGCGGGCGACATTCAGGTCACTCTCCAACTCGTCCTCACTCGTCTGCAAGGCGGAGACGCCCCAGCGTCCGAGTTCATAAAGGAAATGCACTCGGGGCATGTCGGCGAGATCGGCGGCTTGGCCGGAACTGAGCCTGCCTGTGTCAAAGAGCTTCACCGCCATCGCCATGCGTGCTTCGCGCGCAAACTCGCCTTCGGAAACGTGTAGGGAGCCGAGAAGCGATTCGGGGTATGAGATGCTCAGAGTCTTCATGATTGGAGTGTATGGCACCAGAAAGACGGAGGCAAGGTGGAGATTGGCACCGTTCATCTGTGGTGGGTCGTCCGGCATCGCCCATGGTAAAATGAATGACACAAGTGCCGACGAGGGATAGCCCGGTCAATGGCACTTCGCCAACGGTCTTCCGGCTGATGAGCGACTCGTGAGTCTCGGGAGGAGCCGGTCGTCGTGGACTTGCACGAGTTCGCCCCAGTCAGTGGGCGGGCCACGAGCGGGCAACACCGGCGGCGGTTCGAACGGTTCGCCGAGGTGTGTCAGGATCTTCCGGATCTTTCCCGGGTCGGTGATGAAGGCGATGAGCCGGATGTCACCGCCACACGCTGGGCACGCAAGCGGAAACTCCTCCCCCACCCGGGCCATCAGTTTC
>QWQL01000149.1 GCA_003670825.1 Planctomycetota bacterium | reverse complement strand
CTGGCGAGGCCCGCCGCAACGGTGCCGGCTAGAAAGTCACGGCGGGTGATGTTTACCGCGTCGGTAAAGTTTTCTTTACCGATCGCCTTCTGCTGTTCGGTCAGGTTCATCGAGTCACCTCAATTGAGTCTGTACGGAACTCCGGCCACGGGAGTTCGACCCGCAACAGCCGGAGAGCGGGCACCACCGTGTCAAAAAGTAGTCGAGGCCGCTCCAGCCCCCGAGCGGCACGGCGGCGATCACGAGCAGGGCGGCCACCTCCACCCACTGGTCGTACGTGGCCTGGGCGCCTGGCACCCAGAACGGCTGCGACGCGAGCACGCTCGCCAGAAAGCAGACGCCCCCGAGGGCATTGAACTTCGTGAGTAGGCCGAGGACGAGGCAGGCACCGATCGTCATCAGCGACCAGCTCACGAACCGGTCAGCCTTCCAGAGCATTGAAGGTTCAAGGGCGGCGGCGGCACGATTGCGGGCGGCGTCGTCAGGGAGCTGAGCATCCCAGGCCCCGAGAAGTTTCTGGCCGATCGCGGCCGCATCTTTCATCCAGCCCGCCGCCTGGCCGGCCAGTTCCCGCTGTTTCTTTGCCAGCCGCTCCCGCTCAAACGGGATCTCAGCCGCCCCCGGCTTCCGCTGCATGCCGGCGAGTCGCCGCACCTGGAGGCGGTAGTCGGCAAAGTCGTCATCGAGCGGTTTGCAGTAGGCGGCGAGATCCTCGCGGGCGGCCTGGAGGCTGGCGTCGGCTGCGGCCCGGGCGTCGGCCGCCAGCGGCACCCTCTTGACGCGGGCGTCGAGCAGATTTTTCCACGAGGCGACCACGCTCTCCTGCCAGGCAGCGGCGGCCTCGGGGGCGGCGCGGTCGTTGGCGGCTTTCATGGTGGCCGACCAGTCACCCGTCTGCGGCAGCGACGAGCGATAGAGGTCGGCGAGCGGCCCCACCGCCGCCCTGCGGAAGCCCGCGCTCGACCAGTCGGGATCGCGGAGGTGCGAGAGCCCCTCCAGGAAAAAATGGAGGCCGCATACGATCCGCAAGAGCGCCAAGGCGGCGACGGCGAGAAGTGGGAGTCGCATCGGATTCCATGCGGGAGGCGGCAGCAAAGAGGCCGCGAGTTGCAGCCCCTCAAGAACTATAGTCGACACGGAATCGGCCGCCTACCGAGGCAGCCGCCCGGGGGGCTGGGGCGTGCAACGGCGAGAGCGAGCGGCCGGCCGTAGGACCGCAGACACCGCTTGCACGATCGGCCGCGTCCCTGCGAAAACCCTCGCATGCGCATCGTGCTCTGCTACCCCGTCGAAGCCCACCACATCGCCCGCATCCAGGCGGCGGCGCCCGAGGCCACGCTCGTCGACGCGGGCCAGGAGCGGGTTGCGGAAGAACTGCCCACGGCTGATGTATTCTGCGGCCATCCCAAGGTGCCCGTCCCGTGGGAACGAGTGGTTTCGGAGGGTCGTCTGCGGTGGATCCAATCCTCGGCGGCCGGGCTCGATCACTGCCTCGTGCCCCCGGTCGTGGCCTCCGACATCATCGTCACCAGCGCCTCGGGCGTGCTTGCCGACCAGGTGGCCGAGCAGACGGTGGGCATGGCAATCGCCTGCACGCGCCGATTTCCGCTGTTTCTCGAGCAGCAGGCGCGTCGCGAGTTTGTCCGCCGGCCCACGGTTGATCTGACCGGCGCGACGGTCGGGATCGTCGGGCTTGGGGGCAACGGCCGCCGACTCGTGGAAGTGCTCGAGCCATACCGGGTGCGCATCCTGGCGACCGACTGGTTTCCGGTGCGGAGGCCGCCGGCGGTTGAGTTTCTGGGTCGGCCCGAGACACTCTTCGACATCCTCCCCGAGATCGACGTGCTGTTCCTCTGCGCGCCGCTCACGGAGCACACCCGCAACCTCATCGATGCCCGGGCCATCGCCCGGATGAAGAAAGGCGCGATCCTCGTGAATGTGGCCCGCGGGGGCATGGTCGACGAAAACGCTCTCGTGGATGCCCTCGACAGCGGACACCTCGACTCCGCGGCTCTCGACGTCACGCCCGACGAGCCGCCCAAGGCCGACAGCCGGCTCTGGAAAGCCCCGCGGCTCCTGATCACGCCGCACGTCGGGGGGCAGTCAAAATACCGGATCGATGCGATGACCGATTTTTTCTGCGATAATCTCCAGAGGTACCGCCGGGGAAGGCCCCTCCGAAACCTCGTCGACAAGCGGCTCGGCTTTCCCGAGCCTTCCGACGCGGAGATCGCATCATGAGCACCACCATCCTGCACGAGGATCGGCCCACGATCACGGCGGCCGGCGAGGTGGGCAGTCGGTGCCCCGACGAACTCCTCGCCAAGTACACGGAGATCCTCGGGGCCGGCAGGCTCAACTGGACTGAGTACCACATTCTCTCGAGGCGGCTCGGGGCAGGCGGGCAGGGCGTGGTCTACCTGACGACCCGCCGCGGCACCGACAACTTCACGCTCCCCGTCGCGCTCAAGATCTTCTCGCCCGAACGGTATTCCTCCGAGACGGCCTACATCGAGGCGATGAACCGGATCGCGGTGGTGGCCGCGCGGGTGGCCCAGATCCAGCAGGATAATCTGCTCGACGTCCACAACTTCGTCGAGCAGCGGATGATCCGGATCATGGAGATGGAGTGGATCGACGGCTACGACCTTTCGCGGCTGCTTGCCCCGGAGCTCCTCGAGCAGACGCGAGCGAGCGTCGACGAGGATCGCTGGCGGTATCTCAACAACGTGATCGTGACGGCCGGGCCGAGGCAATCACGGCTCAAGCCCGGGGTCGCGATCTCGATCGTGCGGGAATGCCTGGCGGCCCTCGCGGCCCTCCACCGCGAGGGCATCGTGCATGCCGACGTGAAAACGGCCAACATCATGGTGAAGCGGACGGGCAACGCGAAGATCATCGACATCGGGTCGGCCCATCCCGTCGACGAGCCGCCCCCGACGAAAACCTGCACGCCCGCGTATGCCGCACCGGAGGTGCTGGAGGGGCATGACAACTCGCCGCGGTCCGACCTCGCCAGCCTTGGCTATGTGCTCATTGAGATGCTCTCGGGACAGCCGCCGTTCGCGGGCCTGCAGTCGTTCGGCGATCTGCTGGAGGCCAAGCGGTCGCTCGTGCACCGGCTGCCGCAGGTGCTCCCCTCGGAGGTGACCTGCAACGAGCTGCTGATGGACTTCTGCCGCGGCATGATCGCCGCCGACCCGGCGAAGCGGTTTCCGAGTGCCGAGGATGCCGACATGAAAAAGGGGGGCGCCGCGAGTTTCCACCGCCAGCTGATCGTGGGAGGCATGGCGAGCGAGTATGAGAACGAGATCCGGGCCTGGCTCGAAGAGCTGGAGTGAGCCTCCGGGTCGCGGCGCGGTGAGCGTCTACCGCAGCCGACTGTAGATCGCCCGCACCAGCGCCGTGGTGGCCCGGGGGGCGAGTCGCTTGAGCCGCCACAGCCAGCGAGCCTGTAGTCCTACCACGACGTAGCGGCGATTCATCCGCACCGCCCGGAGCACGCGGCGGGCGACGCGTTCGCTCGTCCACCACGTGTGGGTCATCCGCCGCTCCGCCTCCCGCTTTTCGACGGCCGAGGTGAAGTGCCAGGTCTCGAGCAATCCTGATTGGAAGAACCCCGGGCAGACGACGGTGACGCCCGGATGCCGCCGCGGGCACTCGGCGGCGATCGCCTCGGAGAGCGCAACCACGCCCGCCTTGCTTGCGGAATAGGCCGCCATCGAGGGAGGGGCGAGGATGGCGGCGATCGAGGCCATGTTGACGAGATGCGGCCGTCCGGGATTGGCCCGCAGCCACGGCACGAAGGTCTCGCAGCCGATGGCCGTGCCCAGGAGGTTTGTGTCGATGACCCGCCGCCACTGCGATTCGCCCAGCGTGCCCACCTGGCCCGTGGCCCCGACGCCGGCGGCGTTCACGAGCAGGTCGAGGTGCAGCCATTCCGCCCGCAGGCGATCGTGGAGGGCCCGCCAGCCAGCGGCGTCGCGAACATCCATGCCGATGCGAGTCTCACCGCCGACGGCGGGAGCGGCCGTCGTCAGCCTCTCGATCGCGTTGGGGAGATCGACGCACGCCACCTGCCAGCCTTCGGCGAGCAACGCCGTAGCGATTGCCCGACCGAAGCCACTGGCAGCACCGGTGACAATGGCCGTGGCCGGAGGCATAGGGCAGACCAACAAGAACGACGAGTGGACGAGCGAGGGTGACGGGACTCGAACCCGCGGCCTCCAACGTGACAGGCTGGCGCTCTAACCAACTGAGCTACACCCCCGTGTCGGGCCGAGCGGATCGCGTGAGCGAGTCTGCTTGGCGGCATCCGTTTACGGGTATCCACCTCGTCGAACCAAAAGTATAGCGAACGCGTTCCCCAGAACCAGAAGGCCACGCCGGCGGCGTCAGAAAATCCCTTTCTCGGGAGCGTAGCCCTTGCGTTCGGCCGTCTCGAAATCCTGACGGGCCTGCCCCGCGAGGCCCAACGCCCCGCAGGCGAGGCCCCGGTGGTGGTGCATGACCGCGAGGCCGTGATCGAGCGTTCGCAGCCGGTAGGCGAGTTCGTCGGGATCGACGTGACCGGCGACGGCCATCAGGTCGCGGCGGGTCTTCTGCGTGCCGTCGATCGCCACATTGAGTTGGTCTACGGCCTCGTGATGCCGGCCGAGCAGATGGAGCACGAAGCCCTTCGTGTCAAGGAACTCAGGCGGCCCCGCGGCGTCCTCCGCCAGCGCCGAGTCGATGTCGTCGAGCGCGGCCTCGAGGTCGCGGCCCACCAGCGCGCGGATGTAGGCTCGATGGTTGAGTGCCTCCGGGTCACCCGGACCGGCGAGTTCGACTGCCGTCTCCGCGTCGTTCAAGGCAGCGTCGGGGTCGTCGAGCATCACCCGCGCCAGCGCCCGCACCCGGCGGGGCTGCGTGAGCGTGGGCGCGATCGCGATCGCCTGATCCGCATCGACGATCGCCCCGCGCGGATCGCTGTTTTCGATACGGAGCATCGCCCGCCAGCAGAGCAGGCGGCTCCGCCGGCCGGCGTCGGCTCCTGTCCAGCGGATCGCGCGGCCGATGTCGCCGAGCGCGGCGGGGATGTTGCCGCGGGCCTCGCCCACCATCGCCCGCTCGAGCGACCACTCAACGACGACATCGGAGATGACGGGCAGGATTCCGGGGGCGAGTAGTCCGGGAACAACGACCGCCGCGAGCACGCCCAGCAGAAAGATCTGCTTGCCGCGGCCCGCCCTACGCTGCGGTTGCGGCGGCTGGATCTCCACGCCGCGCGGGGCCGGCGGGGCGTCGAGGTCTCTCCCTGACGGGGCCGCAAACTCCGGCGGAATCGGAAACCCAAGCCGGTCATACTTCATCGCTCGCCCTCGCACCCGGCCACAGGCCCGCCAGACAATCATCCGATTGTACGCCGGATGGGTGATCGTGGCCGACCGGCGGTTTGACGCCCCGCAGCCGTTGCCGTACCCTCGGCAAAACCCGGTGCAGGAGCCATCACCATGCCCCTTTTCGAGATCGAGACCGACGCCCACATCATCATTTCATGGGCGGCCGATGAGGAGACCGCGTCGGCAGTGGTGCACGACGCCTACCCCGGCGAGAAGATCGTGCGGCTCACCCGCCGGCCCCGCGATTGCTGGGTGATCTCGAAGTCGGCGCTGGGCATTACCGACTCGCGTTCCAATCCCTGCAGCACGGCCCGCGAGTGCCTGGCTAAGGCCGCGGGCGATAAAGTGCACGCGATCCGGCTCTACATGCACGAGACGGGCGATGATCTCGACCGCGCCCGCAAGGTGATCGAGTCAAACATGGTCATGGGCTGGTGACGTCTGCCCGCCACCGAGCTGATCACTGCAGGGCAGAAGGTGCGGCGGTCGCGGGAACTGCCGCCGCTTCGAACGACACCGGCTGAATGCCTCCCGGTTCGCTGCCGGTTTCACCGGCCAGAATGGTGCGGCTGGGGCGGTAGCTCGATGTGCCGCCGGGTCGGTAGCCGGGGTCGGGCCGACGGGTCGGCGTGGGCGGCGCCAGCGACGAGGGCGTGGCCGTGGGGCCGATCGCGGGCATGGCCGCTGGCGCGGCCGGCGGCGGTTCGACCGGAGGCGCGGCAAACGAGGCTGCTGCCTCTGGCGCGGCAACGGCTCCGCCGGCGAAGCGGCTGCCGGT
>QWQL01000159.1 GCA_003670825.1 Planctomycetota bacterium | reverse complement strand
TCCTCACGACTTTTATAGGCGTTGATGATTTTGCCCCGCAGCGGCAGGATGGCCTGATATTCGCGGTGCCGCCCCCCTTCGGCCGAGCCGCCCGCCGAATCACCCTCCACGAGATAGAGTTCGCACCGCTCCACGTCGCGGCTGGTGCAGTCGCGGAGTTTGCCAGGCAGGCCGCCGCCCGAGAGCGCTCCCTTCCGCTCGCGAAGGAGCTGCTTTGCCTTCTTGGCCGCCTCGCGGGCCTCGGCGGCGAGGACGGTTTTGTGGACGATCGCCTTGGCGCTCTTCGGGTTTTCCTCGAGGTACTTGCCGAGAAAGTCGCCGACGGCCGAGTTGATGATTCCCTCGACCTCACCGTTGCCGAGTTTCGTCTTCGTCTGCCCCTCGAACTGCGGGTGAGGCACCCGGATGCTGATCACCGTCGTGAGGCCTTCGCGGACGTCTTCCCCGGTGGGCACGAGGTCTTTGTAGATGCCGGTCTTCTTCCCGTAGGTATTGAGCGCGCGGGTGAGCCCCGCGCGGAAACCGGAAACGTGCGTGCCCCCTTCGGTGGTCGATATGTTGTTGACGTAGCTGTGGAGGCTCTCGGTGTATTCGCCCGTGTACTGCAGAGCGATATCCCAGGAGACATCGTCGCTCGAGCCCTTGATTGAGATCACGTCGGCATGGACAGGATCACTCGCCTTGTTGAGGTACTCGACGAACTCCTCGACGCCTCGCTCGTAGCAGTACTCCTCGCTGGTGCCGCTGGCTGAGTCGGCGAAGCTGATCCGCACCCCGGAGTTGAGAAACGCCAGTTCCCGCAGCCGCCGAGCGAGAATGTCCCAGGAAAACTTGGTCTGCGGAAAGATCTGCGGGTCGGGCTTGAAGGTGGTCTTTGTGCCGGCGCGGGCCGTGGTGCCCATCTTCCGTACGGGGCCGGTCGGCTCACCCCGCTGGTACTCCTGCTGCCAGACGTGACCCTCGCGGGAGACCTCCACCTCGCACCATTCGGAGAGGAAGTTGACGACCGTCACGCCCACGCCGTGCAACCCGCCCGAGGTCTGGTAGGCCCCCTTCTCGAACTTGCCACCGAACTTGAGGACCGTCATCACGCCCTCGAGTGTGGAGACGTCGCGTTCCATCTCCTCGGAGAGTTGCGGATGACGATCGACCGGGATGCCGCGGCCGTCGTCCTCAACCGTCACGCTGCCATCGACGTTGACCGTCACCCCGACGTGCTTCGCGTAGTTGGCCATGCACTCGTCGATCGAGTTGTCTACCACCTCGTACACGAGGTGGTGCAGGCCCCGCGAGGTGTTGTCACCGATGTACATGCCGAACCGTTCGCGGACATGCTCCCGGTCGGAAAGGTGCTTCAAGTCCGCCGAGGTGTAGTCCTGCTGCGGTTCGTTGGCCATCGAAGAGCTCCCTGCGAATGGATGAATCAGGTGGACCGGCCGGCGTCGGCGAGGAGCCGGCAGCGGATGTCGGTAATGCCGGCGTCGGGAAGGAGTTCCCGGAGCCGCGCGACGATCGCATGTTTGTGAAAGCCGAGTTCCTGCACGTGGACCGAATGGCTGACGAACACTTCGAGCACCCCGCGGCGAACGACGCCCGCCTGCGAGGCCCCCCGGAAGGGATCGGGCGCGGCCTCGTTCCAGGCGACCGCCACCGCGGAGGCAGACTGCTCACGGTCGTACCCGGCACGGGCCATCAGTCGAGACATCACCCGCCCGATGGAGAGCGGATCGGCGGAGGCGTTCGGACGGCGGTTCATCACTCTGGTCACCACGTGCGTTGTTCCGTCAGTCGGCTGCCAGCGGCATGATGACGTAGCCGTAGCCGTCCTCGGTGCCGCAGACGCAGGCGCTCTGGGCGTCGGTGATCTCCACCGTCACCGTTTCCGATGGGTCGAGCACCTTGAGGAAGTCCGCCATGAACCGGGGATCAAGCTTGATTCGGACGCTTGCACCTGCATGGTCAATCGGCAGTTCCACGCGGCTTTCACCGCTTTCGGCCGAACGGCCCGCCAGCACGAGCTGCCCGGGTTCAAAGGAAAAATCGACCCCCTTGGATTGCTCGCTGGTGACGATCGCCGACTGCCGCACCGCTGCCAGGAACGGACCGGCAATGAGGTGCACACA
Organism: Planctomycetota bacterium; assembly: GCA_003670825.1. Taxonomy (GTDB): domain Bacteria; phylum Planctomycetota; class Planctomycetia; order Pirellulales; family UBA1268; genus QWPN01. The sequence goes on along the minus strand of QWQL01000159.1, from coordinate 4,071 downwards.
GATGGCGTCGGGCCGATCCGGAAAGACGTCCCGCCACCGTGGGAAACGGCCGTCTACGAGTCGGGAGGAGATCGTCGTGTTGCCGGTGTGGACGACAATCTCGTTGGGTCGCACCGCGATCTGAACCGGCTGATCAGCGGCTCCAAGACAACGCTCGATGAGCTGCATGGCACGGGCGGGAACAATCGGCTGGCTTTCGCCCTGGCCATCCCCCTTGGACTCGGCCGGCCCTTGCATCTTCGCCAGCCGACGACCGTCGGTGCCGACCGCGATCACACCCGGGGGAGCGAACTCCACAAGCACGCCGCCGAGGGCGTATCGGCTCGATTCGTTATCGGTAGCAAAGACCGTGCGCTTCACGAGTTCTCGGACGAGAGGGGTTGTGAGTTCGAAACAACCTCCCTCCGGAAAACTCGCCACCGCCGGAAACTCGAGCGGATCCTCGGCCGGCAGCCGAAACTCGCTCCGGGGCGCCTTGACGACTGTCGCAGTGCCATCGGAGTGGATGTCGAACACGGTGCCCGCGGCACTCTCCCGGATGATCGCCATCAGCCGACCGCTCGGAAGAAGCACGGAGCCCGGCGCGTCGGTCTCCACGCCTTCGATCTCGATGCGAATGCCCACTTCCAGGTCGGTCGCGGACAGAACCACCGAGTCTCTCGTCGCCTCGAGTTTGACGTTGGAGAGCACGGGTTTCGGCGAACGGGCCGGTACCACGGCGACCGCACTCTGCAGGGCGGACAGCAGTGCCTCCTTGGGGCAGCGAATCTTCATCGGCAGGTCGTGTCCTTTCCCGGGATGGGGATGTCCGGAAGTTCCTTACTGTACCCGAAAAATGGGGTCCTGGAACGGGATGGCGTTCACCCGCCGCCCCGCGTTTTTTGCGGCTCGATGCCCCTGGGTGGTTTGGCGTCTGCTCTTATCTCTCGAGAGAGAGTGATAGGAGTAAGCAGATTAGGAACGGCCTCTTAGGAGCAGCCTCGCATGCAGTGCACCGTCCGGCTGATTCCAGCCGCAGAACCGGTGGTCTTCGAGACTGAAAAGCAGCGTCATTCGGTCGTTCAGGAGAACGGTCAAGGAGTGCATAACCTGCCGGTTGGTCGTTGAAAACGGGTCATGTGAGAGACAAGCAGCGTTGGTTTGTGGAGCAGTCTGTGTTGATCAATCGTGTTCTGAAAGACGAGTGCTCGTCGCCGCCTGGTTGGTGAGCGGTCTCCCGAATCGTCGGCAGCGTGGGCGTCAACTCGTCTGTCGCCAATCGACACGAACCCGACAGGTGTGGTGAGCGAATCAGGCCCGTGCTCTGCGACCCACCGGTCGCCGACCGCGGGGAGAACGCACCTCGCTGACCAGGTTCTCGATGTCACCAGCGAATGCCGCGTCGGCCTGTCGCCTGGTTTCGACGCTCCGAATGCCCCTCATGACGGTCGTGTGGTCACGGCCTCCAAAAACTGCCCCAATCCAATCCAGACTGCGGCCCGTCAACCGCCGCGCGAGGTACATCGCCAGATTACGGCCGTGTACCATGCTCCGGGTTCGTTTCGGGCCGACCAGATCCCCGGCGGTCAGGCCGTGTCGAGAGGCCGTGGCCCGCACGATGCGACCGACCGACCAGCGGTCAGAGGTGGCGGTGTCCCTACGCACCGCCGGGGACGGGCACGGGACGTGGAGCACGAGGCCTGCCGCCAGTCGCGATGCCAGCGACACATCCAGGCCCGTCCAGCCTGGCGGCCTGGTGAGTGACACGCAGACGGTCACACCGGCAGCCGCCAGGGCGTCGAGGAGACCAGTCACGGCGTGCTGGGTGTCGGACCCCCCGACCAGGTCGATGCCGCGGACGATCACGAGGTGCATCCCCGATACCTCTCGGATGAGATGCGTCGCGGATGCGTCGTCGCCCTCGCGGAGGGCCGTGCCAAGTTCGCGACCATCGAGCAGCATCACCCGTCGCGGGTGGGAATCACTGCAGGCCAGCCGGAGATCGTCAAGCAGCCGGGAAAGATCGGCCTCACAGACCATCACCAGCGGACATCCGGGGCCCACGCACGAAACGATGGTGGGTTCGATGATGGCGGAGAACGCGGCCCTCACGAGAGGCCAGCCGTGGTGGCAGGCCAGCCGGGCAGTGGAACCGGCGTGCTGGGAAGGGACCATCGGCGAACCCGTGCGCACGGCGCCTGCAAGGAGAAAACCGCCCTTCGGCATCCCTGCCACGTCAACGCTGACCGAGGCAGGCTACTGTGTGTCGATGGATCGGTGAAGGCCACCGGCGACGAACCCGCGAAAGACACCATCGAGCTTCACCATCGCCAGGTCGACCTCAGCGGATGTGATGCTGGCCGCGAAGCTGGCCCTGACCGCCGCTGCCGGCACCCACGAGGGCAGGCCGAGTGCGGCGACTGCGGCCGACGGCTCGCTCGAACCGCTGGCGCACGCGGTTCCCGTGGCAAGGCAGATACCGGCCAAATCGGCCGCCATCACCATGGCCTGCCGGTCGCAGCCACGAAACGCGATCGTCGTGATGTGTGGTCCGCGATCGGCCCCCTGCCCCACCACGTAGGAATCGATCCCGTGACGACCGGCCGCCGCGACGACGTTCCGCTCAAACGCGTCTCGGAGCAGGGTGACATGGCGACTGGCTTCGCTGCGGCCGGCGACAGCCAGTTCCAATGCCGTGGCGAAGCCGACCGCCAGGGCGACAGGCTCCGTGCCGCCGCGAAGGCCGCGTTCCTGCGGACCGTCCGCGAGCGGCTCGAGAGGCACGTCTCCCCGCAGCACGAGGGCTCCGATGCCCCGTGGACCACCAAACTTGCAGGGGGCGAAGGCGAGCGAGGTCAGGGGAAGATCACGAAACGAGATGGACTCCCAGGCGATTGCCTGGGTGGCGTCGGCATGAACCAGCAGCGTGGTTGCCGGGGAGATCGCCGCGAGCGGTTCGAGCGAGTCGCGGATGCCGGTCTGCCCACAGAGGGGCGTGAGGCAGAGCACGACCACTCGGCCGCGGCTCGTTGCCGCGAGCCTGCCGGCGGCAATGCAGGCCCCGCCCCTGGTATCGAGTGGCAGTGGCACCCCTTGCCAGCCGGCGGCCACAAGCCGGGCGGCGGCCGTGACCAGGCTCCCGTGGTCGCGAGCTGAAGAGGCCACGATGCCGGCATGACGCCCGGCCGTACCGAGCACACCGAGGCGGTTGGCTTCGGTGGCCCCGCTGGTGAACACGAGCTGATCCCGGATCGCCCCTGAGGTGCGGCCGCCGACGAGGGTGAGGATCCGCTCGCGGGCATCCTCGAGAAGAGCACGGGCGCGGCGCCCGGCGGCATGCGGGCTGGAGGGATTGGCGAACGCCGCCGCCGCATGCATCGCCGCCTCGACCCGGGGATCGAGGGGCGTGGCGGCCGCATGATCGAGGTAGATCGGCTCCCCGGAAGACTTCGCAGCGAGGGACAGCGCAGCCACGTCTGTCAGCCCGTCTGGAGAAACGCGGCGATCCGATCCAGCCCGCTGGCCAGTGTGGCCTCCGAGGCCGCGAACGACATCCGCACGTGCCCCTCAACGCCAAACGCACTGCCAGCCACGAGCGCGACCTGCTGCCGCTCCAGGAGTGCCTCGCACCACTGCAGGCTCGTCTCGATGCCGCCGGCCTTCATCCTGGTCAGCGGCTCACGGATGTCGAAGAAGGCGTAGAAGGCGCCGCCGATCTCGGGAATACGGACGCCCGGCAGGGCTCGGAGCCGCGCCGCGACGAGGTCGCGACGCTGCTCGAAGGCCGCCAGCATCCGGGCAACGCACTCCTGCGGCCCGGTGAGGGCGGCCACTGCGGCATACTGGCTGACGCTACAGGGGTTGCTCGTCTCCTGGCTCTGCAGGTTTCCCATCGCCTTCGAGAGCGGCTCGGGCGCGATCGTCCAGCCGATCCGCCAGCCGGTCATCGAGTAGGTCTTGCTGACGCCGGCCACCACCACGGTGCGGTCGGCGAGACCGGGCCGGAGCGTGGGGAACGACGGCGACTGACGACCGTCGAACACGAGCAGATCGTAGATCTCGTCGGCGATCACCGCGAGATCGGCCTCGATG
>QWQL01000078.1 GCA_003670825.1 Planctomycetota bacterium | reverse complement strand
TCACCACGACCCGGTTTCGCAGTCCCTCGGCCAGGGGCCGCGCGATCCGATACGAGACCGGCGTGACGAGGTTGATCCATAGCGAACTCAGCCGCGGCGTGAGCACCGGCACCGGCACGATGAGCCGCCGCGGCAAGTGCAACTCCTCGGCCATGATCTGCATCAACTCCCGATAGGGGAGGACGTCCGGACCGCCGATCTCGAGCGTTCGTCCAGCCGTCTCGGGCACCTCGAGACAGCGAACGAGCCAGTGAAGCACGTCTGCGATCGCGACCGGCTGGCATGCCGTGTTCACCCAGCGGGGAGTGACCATCACGGGCAGCCGCTCGACGAGGTAGCGGAGGATCTCAAAGGAGGCCGAACCAGCGCCGATGATCATCGCCGCGCGGAAGGTGGTCACCGGCACGCCCGTTGCGGCAAGTTCTCGCTCGACCTCACGGCGGGAACGCAGGTGGGTACTCAGGTCGGGGCCCATCTCGCCAAGGCCGCCCAGGTAGACGATCCGCGGCACCCTCGCCCGGGCCGCAGCACGGGCGAAGCAGGCCGCCAACTCCCGATCGCGGGCGGCATATTCACCACCGGTCGCCTCCATGGAATGAATGAGGTAGTAGGCCGCCGAGGCGCCGGCCATCTGGCCGCAGAGGATGTCCTCATCGGAGAGGTCGCCGGCGACGATCTCCACGGCCGAATGCGACCGCCACGGTCGCTGGTCGAGTTTCCGGGGTGCACGCACGAGGCATCGAACACCGTAGCCAGCCTCCAGGAGGGCGGGCACGAGTCTGCCCCCGACATAGCCTGTTGCCCCGGTGACAAAAACGGACTGCTGGTGGGGGTGTTGGCTCATCGGGGTGCTGTGGAAAACTTCTCCGCTGGTCACCTGATCCATTGGTCTTATACTGGCCGCATGGACTGCTTTCGAGTCGAAGGCAATGCCTGCACCCTCATAGGAACCGCACGCCATGGCCAATGAAAACCATCTCGACTGGTCTGACCTTGCAATTGGGCTCTACGATCGCCTAACTGGCCGGAAGGCCGAGATCACGTATGAGTTCGAAAACATGCACGTGAAAATCCCGAGTGGAACCGGTCCGTCAGTGACCTACGCCGAGTGGATTCTGCATGGCACGCTGAAGATTCGCACCCGCGATTTGGGCACGTGAAAGACTCGCTTATGGCCGCCTCCGGACAGACTCCGACGGGGCGGTTGCACGTCGAGGGCCAACTCAGTGGCACTGTCGATGGGCGTCCAATCACGATTACGGCTGATGACTTGGGGATCTGCCTGACCGTGGATTCCGTGAGTTCGGCCTGGCGGTTGCGAAAGCAACTCCCATCTCTCAAGGGTGGGCTTAAGATACTTTCTCGGGGTCAGGTGGCGGTGAGGCTGCGGATCGGCGGGATTGGTGAGTTCCCCGTGCTCCCAACACCACACTGGATTCCCCAGTGGGCGCTGCGGCTGGCAGGGCTGCGGTAGCTCCGCAAGCCACGACGATGTCAGGGCAACTGGATCGCGACCGGCTCGCTTGCCATGGCGGCAGCTTCTGCTGCCGCCATGTCGCGGATGTCCTGTGAGATCTTCATCGAGCAGTACTTCGGCCCGCACATGCTACAGAAATGCGCACTCTTGAACGTGTCCTGCGGCAGCGTCTCGTCGTGGTACTTCCGCGCGGTCTCGGGGTCGAGCGACAGCCGGAACTGCTCGTTCCAGTCGAAGGCAAACCGGGCTCGTGACAAAGCGTCGTCTCGCACGCGGGCGTTCTTCCGGTGCCGGGCGAGGTCGGCGGCGTGGGCCGCGATCTTGTAGGCGATCACGCCCTGCTTGACGTCTTCCGCGTCGGGCAAGCCGAGGTGCTCCTTGGGCGTCACGTAACAGAGCATCGCCGCGCCGCTCCAACCGGCAAGCGCCGCCCCGATGGCGCTGGTGATGTGGTCGTAGCCGGGGGCGATGTCGGTGACGAGCGGGCCGAGCACGTAAAACGGCGCCTCGTCGCACTCCTCCATCTGCCGCTTCACGTTCATGTCGATCTGGTCCATCGGCACGTGGCCGGGCCCCTCCACCATCACCTGGCAGCCCTTCTTCCAGCCCCGCCGCGTGAGCTCGCCAAGCACGTGGAGTTCGGCAAACTGGGCCTCGTCGCTGGCGTCGGCGATGCTGCCCGGCCGCAGGCCGTCGCCGAGGCTCCAGGTCACGTCGTACTCGCGAAAGATGTCGCAGAGATCCTCGAAGTGCGTGTAGAGGGGATTCTGCTGCTTGTGGGTCATCATCCAGCGGGCGATCAGCGAACCGCCCCGGCTGACGATCCCAGTGAGCCGGCCCATCGTGAGATGGAGGTGCTCCTGGAGCAGGCCGGCGTGAACGGTCATGTAGTCGACCCCCTGCCTGGCCTGCTTCTCGCACATGTCCAGGAAGTGCTGGGGCTTCATGTCGTCGATGTCGCCGCCGAGTTCCTCGAGCATCTGATAGATCGGCACGGTGCCGATCGGCACGGGCGAAGCATCGATGATCGCCTGCCGAATCGTGTCGATGTTTTTCCCGGTGGAGAGGTCCATCACCGTGTCGGCGCCGTGATGGACGGCCATGTGAAGCTTCTCCAGCTCCGTCTGCTCGTCGCTGGTCACCGCCGAATTGCCGATGTTGGCGTTGATCTTGGTGAGGGCGGCAATACCGATTGCCATCGGCTCGAGCCGCTTGGTGAGGTGCACGGTGTTGGCGGGAATCACCATCCGGCCCCGGGCGACCTCGCTCCTGACCAGCTCCACGGAAAGATCCTCGCGCTGGGCGACGAACTTCATCTCGGGCGTGATCTCGTTGGCACGGGCGGCTTCGAGCTGGGTCATGCATTCATCTCCAAAAGGGCAGCTGCGGACCTGCCGGGCAGCCGCACAAGAGTAGCAAAATTCTTGCCCCGTGGAGATGACGAGGGGTTGCCTGTGCCGAGGAGCCGGGCTCGGCGGCCAGCGGAGCCAGGATGGCGGAGCGCAGCCGGCGTGCAGAGAGCGGTGGCCACGATGCCCGCAACGAACGTCCGGCGACACGGCACAGGCAAACCCGACCCGCAGACCCCGCGGCCCGCACAAGAGCCGTATCAGAGCGTCTTGAGATACTCCAGGACGACCGTTTTCTCATCCTCCGTGAGAGCATCGGGGAAGTCGTGGCCGGCGGCAGACTTGCCAGTCTTGCGGGTGTCGAAGAACGTGCGGCGGTCAGACGAGCGGAGCCGGCCCGGCGGCATCTCGGCCAGTTCCTCCACCTCGAGCCCCACGCGGGCATCGTCGTAGCCCGACGGCGTGCGCCGCCAGACGGTCGGCCGCTCACCGGGATGCAGCACGTGCCAGAGCGTAGGCACCGAGCCATTGTGAAAGTACGGCGCCGAGGCCCAGATGCCGTCGAGCGACGGGGCGACGTAGCCGGTCGGCGACTCGCGGTCTTTCATGCCAACCGCGTCGCTGCCGTAGTGGCCAAACCAGCTATCGTTGAGCTGGCCCCGCTCCTGCGCCGTCAGGGAATCGAGCCGCACGCGGTCGGTGCCCACCTCCTCGATCGGCACGATGCGATCCGGATAGACGCCGTCGGGGCCATGGGTGCCGTGGCACGAGCCGCAGTGCTCCGCGAAGACCGCCCTGCCACGGTCGGCGAGGCCGAGGTCGATTCCGCCCGTCCACGGCGGCGGCTCGAGCGATTCGATCCACGACTCAATCCCGCGAAAGTCATCTTCCCACTCCTGAAACTTTTCCGGGCCGTTCTCCTTGACGAGCAGAAACTGCATCAGGATCCGGTGCCCTTTGGGAGCGAAACCGTCGGCGTAGAGGCTCTTCCTCCGTGAGTAGTGCCACCAGGCCGGCGCGTCCATGTCGTGGTGCACGAGGTCGAACCGCGGCGGCCTCTGCACGATCGAGAGGTCAGGGTTGCGGTGCCGCATCAGGGCGACGCCGAAGATCACGGCGTTGGTCGTGCCGTTGGTTGTGCCCAGCGGCAGGAGCAACGACCCCACGTCCATGTGACTGAAGGCCTTCCGCTGCTGCACCTTCACGAGCCGCACCTCTTCGGTGAGCGTCTCCAAGGCATAGCTCGTGTTGGGCACGCCGGGGATCGCAGTGCCGCGAACCTGCCCCTGATGGCAGGCGAGGCAGCTCATCACCCACCGCCCTTCGGCATCGACCACGTACTGCATCGACCTCGATGGGTCACGAGGATGCGGCACAAGCCCATATCGCTCCATGGCCATTCGCCGTCGCTGCTCCACGGGGGCCCGCTCGGCACGCGAACGCAGCGGCATTTCCCAGGTCGTCCAGAGGTCGTCAAACACCTCCTGATCAAAATCGGCCGGCAGGTACGCCTTCGAGAGCAGCAGTTCCAGACCGCGATCGGCCTGCTCCGCACGCGGCACCGCTGCCTCGCCGCGACACACGACCGCTGCCGCGACGAACGCCCCCAGGAGGCACGTCCGCCAGGCGTCGCGTTGAAACCGACGACGTTGCTCGATTCCGATGGGGTTCATGGCATACTTGGCCGCACGGTCGATCCCGCCGCAGTATAGGCCCTTCGCGTCCCCTGGCCGTCGCCCGGCCCGAGCTCCCGCCCACCATGCCCACCGCCAATCCCATCCTGCTCCCCGAACTGCGGCTGATGCTCGCCGAACACGACACGGCGGGGCTCCGCGAGGTGGCGGAGGAACTCCACCCCGCGACCGTGGCAGAGTTTTCCGAGGGGCTGGACAACGCTGAGATCTGGCGGCTGCTCGACGCCGTGCCGGTGGATCGACAGGCCGAGATCTTTCCCTACTACCCGCTGCCCCGGCAGGTGGACCTCTTCATGGTGGCCGACCGGCCCCACCTCGGCGCGCTCTTGGAGTGGATGGCACCCGACAGCCGCGACGACCTGCTTCGCGACCTCGACCCCGAGTTCGTCGAGGAGATCCTGCCGCTGGTCGCCAAGGCCGAACGGCACGACATCCGGATGCTGCTCTCCTGCCCGGAGGGTTCCGCCGGGTCGATGATGACGACGGAATACGCCTCGCTCCCGGCCGAGATCACGGCTGGCGAGGCGATCGCCCGGCTCCGCTTCCAGGCCCCCAACAGCGAATCGATCTACTACATCTACGTGCTCGACGCGGAGCGGAGGCTGCTCGGATTCGTCTCGCTCCGCGACCTGATCCTCGCCCGGCCGACGAGCCTCGTCGCCGAGCTGATGCAGAAGGACGTGATCGCCGTCCGCGTCGAGGAGCCTCGGGAGCGGGTGGTGGAACAGCTCGCCCGCTTCGACTTCATCGCCATCCCGGTGATCGACGACCGCGGCCGGCTGGTGGGCATCGTCACCCACGACGACGTGCTCGACGCCGTGCGACAGGAAGCCACCGACGACGCCCAGCGGATCGCCGCCATCGCCCCGCTCGGCGAGGGCTACCTGGAGGCAGCCCTCGTCTCGATGACCTGGAAGCGGGGCATCTGGCTGACGATCCTGTTCGCCACGGCCGCGGTCACCGCCATGGTATTGGCCCGCTGGAAGTCGCCCCATGAATGGCTCATCGCCTTCATCCCCCTCGTGATCGCCAGCGGCGGCAACTCGGGCAACCAGGCGGCCACGCTCGTGATCACCGCCCTCTCCACCGGCGACTGCACACTCGGCGATTGGAAGCGGATCCTCCGCCGGGAGTTTGTCGTCTGCCTGATGCTCGGCCTCCTGCTGGCGATCCCCGGCTTCCTGCTCGGCCTCGCGTACGCACCGAACCCGCTCCATGCCCTCGTGATTCCGGCCACGATTCTCTCCGTGGTGATGGTCGGCTCGCTCGTGGGCTGCGTGCTGCCGCTCATCTTCCGGTCACTCGGCCTCGACCCGGCCCTGATGAGCAACCCCTTCGTGTCGGCGATCGTCGACGTCGTGGGGATCGTGATCTACATCGGCATCGCCCTGGCCCTGCTCGGCAGCTGAACGACGTCTCGATGCACCGTCAGACGGGGGTGGGGGGCCGCGGTCACCCCAGGATGGCTGCCGCGATCACCACCAGATAGGTGAGGGGCAGGACGACCGCCGCCAGGACGTTCACCCGGCGACGGACGATGGCGTTTCTCCGCACGAGCAACTCCGCGGCGCTCGCCATGACCAGGAGTGCTACGAAGGCATAGGTCAAGACGAACAGCCGGTCGATCACCGTCAGGTAGCCGACGTGCGGCAGATTGAAGCTGATGGCGAAGTGAGTGGCGATGCAGGCGAGCAGCGCCGTGAGGCAGATCGACACGCGGTCGGCAAACG
>QWQL01000186.1 GCA_003670825.1 Planctomycetota bacterium | reverse complement strand
GACGGAGGTGCCTGGCGACGCCTCCGAAGCCAGAGTGTACCTCGTCGCCACCGCCCGCACGTGGCCGCACGTGAGGAGCACGCCGTGCCGCTCGACGCTCGTCGAAAACGCGGCGAGGGCAGCCGCCCGGAGGGGAGGGGCAAGATCGCTCCGCTCGGCCTCGGCCGCCAGGGCCTCCTGGGCCTCGGGCCGGCCGAGCGTCGCCAGCAGCGCGACCGCCGGGGCATAGAGTTCCGCCGTCGTGACCGCCGCCAGTGCCGTCGTGGTGACCGGCCGAACGTCCCAGCCTCGTCGGGAGAGCTCCGCCAGGAGCGTGAACGCCTCGCTGGCTCGGCCCAGTCTCGTGAGCCGCGCTGCCTCGCGACTGGCCGGATCGACTGCCTGCGGGCCGGCGGCCTGGGCGAGCATGTCGGGCAGCCGCGGGAGCAGTGCTACGTCGCCGGTCACCTCGTCGACCACGGGCTGAAACAGGCTGTCGAGCCGGTCGATGATGGCGACTCGATGCAGGTCGCCGAACTTCATGATGGTCTGGGTGAGAAAGCAGCTGCGGCCATCATCGTCGAGCGGATCGACCACGACGAGCACAGGGGGGACGTCACCGACACCCTGCTGCTGGAGCAGCTGCACCGTCTCGAGTGCCGAGGGTGTCGCGAGCCGGGCGGCGAGGAGAACCAGGACGGTGTCGGCCCGCTCGCGGGCGGCGAAGATCGCCTCCCGGCCAGTGGAGACGCGGACCGGCTCGTAGCCGAACCGCGACACGCCCGTCGCGAGGGCATCGACGACTTCCGTGTCGGGATGCGCGACCACGACGCGATCGAGACCGGTCGATGTGGCCGCGTGCGCGAGAATCTCCACCACCCGGCTCGACCCCGGGTATGGCGGTTCTCCGGCGGCCAGTGCAAGCGTGCGGGCTGCCGCGAACTGAAGGCCCGCGTCGGGAATGGCGAGTGCTCGCACCAGGGCCTGGCGGACAGCCGGTGACAGCGGCTGGGTTGCCCGGCCGCCGCGTGGCGGGGCGAGGGCCGCCGCCACGCCCGCCGCGGCTTCGCCCATGCCGTGCGCGATGGCGGCATCGAGAATATCCGCGGCCGTCTCCGGGGAAAACCCGTCGGGGCCGGCGAGCACGGCCTGGAGATCCTTCGGAGCGAGGCTCGATGCATCCCCGGAGATGACCAGGAGCGACTCCATCCGCGCCAGCAGCACGAGGTTCACCGTCGCGGGATCGCGGGCGTCGAGCGCCATCAGGTCGCGGGCAAGGTGCATCGCGTCGCGGGCCCGGGCGGCTCGGGGCGACATCCGCAGCCGCTCGAACCGGCCGGTAGCCGAGTTCCACGCCGACCGCTCCACGAGTCCTGTCACGCCTCCACCGAAGGCAGCGGCGGCCGCTGCGGGGTCTCTGATCGGTTCGAGCAGCAGGTGATCGACCTCGGGCAGTCCGGCAAGACAGAGGACGTGATCGAGCCGGTTCGCGAGCACCACTTCGGCGGCATGGGGCGGGGGCGGCTCCGCCGGATGGCCGCGGCGTGCCGCGCGGCGGGCCAGCACGCGACGGGCAGCCTCCCGCGCAGCCGGCGGCGAGTTGGCGACGAGCGCGGGGGCGAGTAGAAACGCGTCGATGTCGGTGGCGCCGCTGGCATCGAGCGCTTCGATCACGCCAGGCCAGGAGGCGACGTCGTCCGAGGCCAGCCAGTCGAGGAGGGGCTCGCGGGCCTCGTCGCCGAGCAGCGCCACCAGTTCACGCGCCAGTCGAATCCGCAGGCTGTCGCTCGGATCGTGCGACTGCAGGATCGGTACCAGCGCCGGCAGCGCGTCGATTCGGGCTCGGGCGAGTTCGTCGGCAGCCGCGAGCCGGGTGGCTGCGGATGGGCTCGCGAGCGCCTCGGCCGCCACCGAGAACCGCTTCGGGTCGCGCCGCCGCAGTCGTGCTGCTTCACGGATCGCCGCCACCGCCTTCGTGACCGCAGGCTCGCGGGCTCTGAGCAGGTGCTCGAGCCGGCTCAAGGCCGCCGCGTCGGTCGTGTCGCCGAGATCAGCGAGCAGGTCGAGCCGCCCTTCGCCCGCCTGCTCGAGGGCCGCCATCAGTCGCCCAAACCATTCCTGCGCCGCCCCTGCGGCTTCGACATCGGCCGCCCGAATCGCGGCGTCGAGCAGTTGGGCGGGTGTCTCGCGGGCTGCGGCGGCCAGCGACTCGACGACGGCCTGCTGCAGTGGGTCGAGCGGCGGCTCGTCGACCGCCTGCGACCAGGCTGCGGGCGTGCCACAGATGAGCATCGCGGCGCAGGCCGCCGCCACGATCGGACGACGACGATCGGTCTGCGACCGAACGGGCATGGCGGGTCACGCTGCGGGGCTACGGCGTGGCCGCGGCTCCCAGCCGCCGTTGCCAGCCGGCAATCTGTTCGGCCACTGACGCCGGGGCGGTCGAGCCGAAGCTCGCCATCCGCTCAACTGCCCGGGTAGCCCCCAAGGCCCCGCGCAAGGCGTCGTTCCAGCCGGCGTATTCGGCGGAGAACTCCCCATCGGCAAGGTCCGCCAACGCCACGCCGCGTGTCATCGCCAGGCGGACGAGCCGCCCGACCGTCTCGTGGGCCGTCCGCTGCGGCACGCCCTGCGCGATCAACGCCTCCATGAGGCTCGTCGCGTCGAGGTGGCCCGTCTCGAGCGTGGCCGCGATCCGGTCGCGATCGAACGCGGTGCCCACTACCAGCGGCGCTGCGACGCCAAGGACCGCTTCGAGCGTGTCGATCGAATCGAAGAGCGTCTCCTTGTCTTCCTGGAGATCACGGTTGTATGCCGTGGGGAGGCCCTTTAAGAGCACGAGCAGCGCCTGCACGTTGCCGATGGTGCGGGCGCTCTTGCCGCGCACGAGTTCCAGGACGTCGGGATTGATCTTCTGCGGCATGATCGAACTGCCGGTGCAGAAACCCTCGGGCAGCCTCAGGAAGCCAAACTCCTGCGTGCTGTAGATGATCCACTCCTCGGCCCACTGCGAGAGGTGCACCATCGCCAGCGCGATCACGAAGGCCAGTTCGCAGGCGAAGTCGCGGTCACTGGCGCCGTCGAGGCTGTTGGCGGCGACGGCCGCGAAGCCGAGCGCCTCCTTCACGTGGTCGCGGTCGATTGGCAGGCTTGAACCGGCGATGGCCCCCGAGCCGAGTGGCAGCACGTTCGTCCGCCGTCGGCAGTCGGCAAGCCGCTCGCGGTCACGGGAAAACTTCTCGCACCAGGCGAGCAGCTGGTGGGCTGCGAGCACCGGCTGCGCCCGACGCAGGTGGGTGTACCCCGGGATCACGAGCCCCTGCTCCCGTTCGGCGAAGCCGAGAAAGGCCCGCTGGAGCTCGGCGAGGCCTTGGTCGAGCCGGTCGATCGCCCGGCGGCAGAACAGCCGCAGGTCGGTGGCCACCTGGTCGTTGCGGCTGCGGGCGGTGTGCAGTTTCCGGCCGGTGTCGCCGAGCCGTGCGGTCAGGGCCGACTCGATGTGGAGGTGGATGTCTTCCTTGGCGACCGAGTACTCGAACCGCCCGGCATGGATCTCGCCGCGAATCTCCTCGAGCACGTGGGCAATCGCATCGGCCTCCTGCACGGTCATCAGGCCGCAGTCGGCGAGCATCCGGGCGTGGGCGATCGAGCCGTCGATGTCGTCGTCGGCCAGTCGCCTGTCGAACGACACGCTCTCGGAGAAGAGTTCCACGCGCTTGTCGGTCGGCTCGCGGAACACGCCCCCCCAGGCCTTACCCTGCGGGATGGCGGACGGAGTCTCGGGAGCGTTGGGGTTCGACACGGCTGCGTTCCTTACGAGGATCGTGACGGGTGAAACATTACCTTCTCGCCCCGCGGCCATGAAACTCCGGTCTGTGGCGTGGCCGAAGTGGGCTGCCTTCCAGACGTGGAGCCCCGGGCCAGCGAGCGTCGTTCCCCGGCCCGCGTTCGGGCTCCTGACCAGCCGGGTTAATGCCTACAGTTCCCGGCACGTGTGGTCACGAGCGGTGAGTTTTTGGTGGCGTCTCGATGAGTACGAGTGATCCGGTTTGTGTATGGCTGAAGCGTGACCTGCGGGTCGCTGATCATGCCGCGCTCTCCGAAGCGGTGGCCCGCGGGCGAGGCGGCGCTGTGTTCGCCGTATTCCTCTACGAGCCCGAGGTGCTCGTGCAGCCCGAGTGGGATCCGAGTCATACGGAGTTTCAGCGGGAGTGCCTGAGCGACCTCGAGCCGGCGCTGCGGCGAGTCGGCATTCGGCTGGTCACGCGGCGGGGCGAGGCGGTCGCCATGCTGGAACAACTGCGGGTGGAGACTGGCTTCCACCTGCTGGTGGCCCACGAGGAGACGGGTACGGGCGTGACCTATGCCCGCGATCGTCGCGTGCGGCAGTGGGCCCGTGACGCGGGCGTCGAGTTCGTCGAACGGCCGCAGACCGGTGTCGTCCGGAGGCTCGCCTCCCGGAATGGCTGGAACCGGCTCTGGGAAGCGCGGATGGAGGCGCCGGCGGCGCTCGTGCCGCGAAGCACGGGTCGGGTCGGGCTGCCGGCCGTGGAGCGGCTCGAGTCGGCGGGCATCCTCGGCTGCCGCGATCTGGGCCTCGCCCGCGATCGAGTGGCACAACATGCTACGGGCAGCCGACGGCCTCCGCGAACACGAGGTCTCGGCAGAGCGGCTCGCCGCCTGGCAGTCGGGCCACACCGGCTTTCCGCTCGTGGATGCCTGCATGCGCAGCCTCCGCGCCACCGGCTGGCTGACATTTCGGATGCGAGCGATGCTCGTGTCGTTCGCGAGCTACTCGCTCTGGCTCCACTGGCGGCCGACAGGGCTCTTTCTCGCCCGCCACTTCCTCGATTTCGAGCCGGGCATCCACTGGTCGCAGCTGCAGATGCAGAGCGGCACGACCGGCATCAACACGCTGCGGATCTACAACCCCACAAAGCAGGCGATCGAGCAGGATCCGCGGGGTATCTTCATCCGCCGCTGGGTGCCGGAGCTGGCGGGGGTGCCCGTGGCCCACGTCCACATGCCCTGGACGATGCCGCACGACGCCCAGTTCGTGGCCGGCTGCGTGATCGGCCGCGACTACCCCGCCCCGCTCGTGGACCATGCGGCCGCGGTCCGGGAGGCCAAGCGGCGGCTCGCGGCGGTGCGAAACCCATCCCAGGCGCAGGCCGAGGCCCGCGAGGTGGCGCGGCGTCATGGGAGCCGGAAGGATCGTCGCGGAGCGATGCGGCAGGATCCGGTGCGGCGCCGGCTAGCCAGCGCGGCCGATCACGGTGCCGGTGGCCCTGAGGCCGACGCGCCAGGAGCGACCGACCGCCAGCAGCGGCTGCCCTTTTGGTTCGCAGAGGCCGACGACCCTCCGGCCAGCGAGCGGGCTGACTGAGGGCAGGACGAGTGAGCAGCCGCTACACTCGGTGAGATGACGACCCCCGAGGATGTTCTGGCGCCCGGCGGGCGGCTCGCCGCCCGGCTGGCCGGATGGGAGTCGCGGCCGCAGCAGATCGAGATGGCAAACCTCGTCGCCGAGGCGATCGCTGCGCGGAAGCACGCGATCGTCGAGGCGGGCACCGGCGTGGGCAAGAGCCTCGCCTACCTCGTGCCAGCCGTGCTTGCGGCGACGGCCGATCAGGCCGAGCCGCAGGCCGTCGCGGAGCCCGATTGGGATGCCGAAGAGCTTGCGGCCACGAGCGGTGCCAACCGGCCGCGGCGGGTGGTGATCTCGACGCACACGATCGCCCTGCAGGAGCAGCTCGTCACCAAGGATATCCCGCTGGTGGCGGCCGTCATGCCGCGGGAGTTTTCGGCGGTGCTGGTGAAGGGCCGCGGCAACTACGTGAGCCTCCGTCGGCTGACCCTCGCCCTCGAGCGGTCGGGGAGCCTGTTTCCCGACGAGGGGGAACGGGCGGAGCTGCTGGCGGTGGCCGCATGGGCCAGGCAGACCACCGATGGCTCGCTCGCCGACCTGCCCGCGTTGCCCGCCGATGCCGTCTGGGACGAGGTGGCCAGCGACTCGGGCAACTGCATGGGCCGCGCCTGCCCGACCTACCAGCAGTGCCACTACTACGCCGCCCGCCGGCGGATGCAGCACGCGCAGCTGCTCGTGGTCAACCACGCGCTCTACTTCGCCGACCTCGCCGTCCGCCGGTCGGGCGCGAGCCTCCTGCCACCACACGACATCGTGATCTTCGACGAGGCCCACACCATCGAGTCGGTGGCCAGCGATCACCTCGGAGTGGGTGTGTCGAGCGGCGGCGTGGAGCGGGTGCTTTCCAAGCTCCACAGCGAGCGGACCCACCGCGGGCTGCTCGTG
>QWQL01000048.1 GCA_003670825.1 Planctomycetota bacterium | reverse complement strand
TTGCACCATCCGGGCCAGGCCGGCCAAATCCTTGAGCGTTTGCCCGGGCACGAGCGCCTGCTCGGCGATCGCCCGCTCGGCCTCCGCCGCCACCGCCGGCCCGATCTCCACCACCAGCCAGCCGCCGGGGGCCAGGCGCTCCGCGGCCTCGGCCGCCAGACGACGCACGATTTCCACGGCCGTCGGGCCGGCCACCAGCGCGGCCTTCGGCTCGTGGTCGCGGACGTCCCGGGGCAGGGCGGAATATTCGTCGTCGCGGACGTACGGCGGGTTGCTCACGATCACGTCCCACGGTCCCGCCAGCCGCGGGTCGGCGAGCAGATCGCTCTCCACGAACTCGATTCGCTCGGCCACCCCCTGTCGCTCGGCATTGGCCCTGGCCACGGCGAGCGCTGCGGGGGAGATGTCGGTGGCGACGAGCGTGGCCCTCGGCAGGTGCTTGGCGAGCGTGACTGCGATCGCGCCGCTCCCCGTCCCCACGTCGACGATCCGCGGCGCGGAGGCGTCTCTGCAGAGGTCGATCGTGCGGACCACGAGCCCCTCCGTCTCGGGCCGCGGGATCAGCACGTCTTTCGTGACGGCGAACGGGAGGGAGAAAAACTCGCGGCTGCCCACCAGATACGCCACCGGTTCTCCCTCGCCCCTGCGCTTCACGAGCTCTCGAAATCGGGCCCGCTCAGGATCGGCCACGGGGGTGTCGAACGCCGTGTAGAGGGCGATCCGCGGACAGCTGCGGACGTGCGCGAGCAGCACCTCAGAGTCGAGTCGCGCCGACTCGCTGCCGCGGGCGCCGAGCCATTCGGTCGTCCACT
Source organism: Planctomycetota bacterium (assembly GCA_003670825.1). Taxonomy (GTDB): domain Bacteria; phylum Planctomycetota; class Planctomycetia; order Pirellulales; family UBA1268; genus QWPN01. Next base: position 5,482 of record QWQL01000048.1, on the reverse strand, counting down.
TCAGCAGGCGGCCGACCGTCCATGCCTCGTCGCTCATGCCCGTCTCCTCAGGTCGCGGCCGGTTTGGCCGATTGCTCCATCTCGCTCTTCCGCTTCTCCCGGGCATGCCGCTCGATCGCATCGACCACCAGCCCCATCCGGCCGGCCATCACCTGATCGAGCGTGAAGCTCTCGTTGATGCGGTGGTCGGTGACGCGGTTCTGCGGGAAGTTGTAGGTGCGGATCCGCTGGCTGCGGTCGCCGGAGCCCACCAGCTCCCGCCGCTCGGTGGCCCGCTTCTCGTGCTCGATTCGCCGCTGGTGCTCGTAGATCCGCGTCTTGAGCACGCGGAGCGCCTTGGCGAGGTTTTTGTGCTGGCTCTTCTCGTCCTGGCACTGCACCACGATGTTCGTCGCCAGGTGCGTGAGGCGGACCGCCGAGGCCGTTTTATTGACGTGCTGCCCGCCGGGACCGCTCGCACAGAACAGGTCCTTGCGGTAGTCGTCGGAGGAGATGTTGACCTCAACATCCTCTGGCTCAGGCAGCACGGCCACCGTGGCTGCGGAGGTATGAATCCGGCCCTTGGTCTCGGTGTCGGGCACCCGCTGCACCCGGTGGCCGCCGCTTTCGTGGCAGAGCTTGCGAAACACGGCATCACCCGAGAGGCCGAGGATCAGTTCCTTGAAGCCGCCGAGTTCCGTGGGGCTCGCGTCCATGACCTCGAAATCCCAGCCGAGTTCGGCGCCCCAGCGGCGGTACATCTCGTAGAGGTCGCGGACGAACAGCGCGGCCTCGTCGCCGCCGGTGCCAGCCCGCAGTTCCACGATGCACCGCGTGCGATCGGCGTCTTCGTCGCCGGAGCAGAGTTCGAGGAGATCTTCCCACTCCCGCTCCTGCCGGGCCTGGAGCTCCGGCAACTCAGCCTCGGCGAGATCGCGGAGGTCGCGATCGTCACCCGCGATCATCTCGCGATGCTCGGCGATCTGCCGCTCGAGGGCCACGAACTGCCGATAGCGGAGTGCCAGCTTGGCGAGCGTGCCGTGCTCGCGGGCGACAGCCGACAGCCGCGGCTGGTCGGCCAGAATCTCGGGATCGATCAGCGACCGCTCGAGTTCCTCGAAGCGGCCGAGTTTCTGCTCGAGATCACCGCGGATCCCGCCACGAACAGACACAGGCGTGGGATCAGCCATGGATCAGGCAGCCCGCAGGATCACGAGGCGGGCGCTTCGACCTTCTTCTTCTTGAGGCTCGCGTAGCCGGCGTTGGCGAACTTCGACTTGAACTTCTCGATCCGGCCGGCCGTATCCACGAACTTCAGCTTGCCGGTGAAGAACGGGTGGCAGACGTTGCAGATGTCGACCTTGATCTCGGGCACGGTGCTCCGCGTGGCAAAGGTGTTGCCACAGCCGCAGCGAACGACGGTGTGGATGTAGTTGGGGTGGATGCCGTCTTTCATGGTCGTAATCCGGGTCGAGGATCGATGCAGGGCAAGGGGAACGAAGCGAGCCCCAGACTCTACCCGACGACCCTTCAGGCGGCAACGCGAGCCATTTTCGCCGCGGCGTTCGCCAGGCAATCGGGGCCCTACGGCAAAGACTCCGGTGATTTTTCGGCCGCCACCGCAGCCTGCCGTTCGAGCCGATCTGCCAGGAGCCGGCTGCCAAACCGCTGCGGCGAGCCGTCTTCCCGCAGCACCTTCGCCGCCTCGTCGATGCGGCCGAGGTCGGCCAGTGCGCGACCGAGGTTGGTGCGGGCCGCGTCGGTCCAGCGGCTGTCGGGCGCTGCCTCGAGCGTCATCCGCCGCAGGTAGTCGACGGCCGCGGCAGGCTGCCCCTCGGCCAGCGTGACCAGGCCGAGCCAGTAGGTGGCGTCTTCCTTCATCATCCGATAGAGCCGGTCGACGGCGGCGGTCTGTTCGGGGGGCACTTCTTGCAGCGACTGCTGGATCAGACCCTTCGAGGGGCGGGCCGCCAGGTAGGCCGCCTTCGCCCCGTCGGGGCCATCGAGATCGCCGCGAAACTCCCGCACCCGGGCCCGGAACAGCGGCCTCACCTGCCGCGGCGCCTGCCGGTCGCCACGGCCCATCTCAGCAAACGTGATCGCGAACGGCGCGAGTTCCCGGCGGGCCGCGGTCTCGACCGACGGGTCGAGGAACCGCCGTCGGCCCGTCTCCCAGGGAAACTCCCAGAGCCCCACGTGGGCGTCCTCGTTGGGTAGGGCCGCCGCGGCCCGCGTGCCGATCCCGGTGGCATCGGTCGCTAGCCGCACCCCGTGCCGCGAGGCACACTGGGCGTCCAGGACCGTCATCCGGCGAGACAGGCTGCGTGGCTCGGCGACCACGAGCACGGAGAGCGCGGCCACATCAGCCGCCTTGACGGGATAGGGGCGATCGGGGAGCGAGAGGGCCTCGAGGATGGTCGGGTCGGCCGCCGCCTGCCGCGCGGTGGCCACTCCTTGGCCGGCGGGGCCAGGCACCGGCATGCCGTAGGTGGGCTCGAAGAGATACGCCTCGCCGCCCGAGATCACCGCGGGCAGCCAGGCCCTCGAGTTTCCGGATGCGGCATCGCCCGTGGCGAGCATCACGGCGTCGATGCCCGCCTGCCGGGCCAACTCGACAAACAGCCACGATCGCTGCGCTCCGCTGGCGCGGCCCGTCAGCAGGATCTCGCCGGGCAGATACCACCGGGTGCCCGGCGACTCGGCCATCGGCACCATCGGCGGATCGCCCACGATCGCCAGTGAGCGGACCGTCCACTCAAAGAGCCGGGTGGCGACCGCAAGATCATCGACCACATCGCCCCGCGCGACCTCTGCGATGTCCGCCAGCCAGCGGTGGTCGCGGAGGTACCACATGTCTTCTCGCGCATCGAAGGCCGGCTGCTCGAGCACGGCCTCGACGCCGGTGCGGAGGTCCGGCCGCACCGTGGCAACCAGGGGGTCGATCCGCCATTCCGGAGCCTCGGCCGCGGTGAGGTGGCTCCACTGGCTGAGCCGGTCAAAGGCCTGCTCGTAGGCCCGCTGCTCGTCGAAGTCATCGAGCCGCGACACCGCCGCGATCGCGCTGGCGACGAGCTTGTCGCCCGACACGCGGTTCACGGCGACCCGCGAACCCGCCGTGGCGGCCGGTCTTGAAGCCTGGTCGGGAGTTCCGCAGCCGGCCACGGCCAGCACGAGCCCCGCGATGCCCCTGACCCACGGCGCGCCTCGCCCTCTCGCCACCCCGCGTTCAACCCCGATCATGCCGATTCCCCTGCAAGCCTCGCCTCGTGAATCCGCAGCACCCGCTCGATCACGCCGCCGAGTCGGTCGAGCGGCACCATGTTGGGGCCGTCGCTGGGGCTCTCGTCGGGTCGGGGATGGGTTTCAAAGAACACGCCGTCGATGCCGACCGCCGCCGCCGCCCGGGCGAGCGGCTCGACGAGCGTGCGGTCGCCACCGGTGGCTCCGCCGAGGCTCGCCGGTTGCTGCACCGAGTGGGTGGCGTCAAAGATCACCGGCACCCCGAACGACCGCATCACCGGCAGGCCGGCGAAATCGTTGACCAGCCTGCCGTAGCCGAAGAAGGTGCCCCGCTCGCAGAGCAGGATGTCGTGGCAGCCGCCCGCGAGCAGTTTTGCGACCGGGTGCCGCATGTCGGCCGGGGCGACGAACTGGCCCTTCTTCACGTTCACGGCCCGACCGGTGGCCGCCGCGGCGAGCAGGATGTCGGTCTGCCGGCAGAGGAAGGCGGGGATCTGCAGCATGTCGCAGACCTGCCCGGCCGCGGTCGCCTGCTCCGGCAGATGCACGTCGGTGGTCACCGGCAGGCCCGTCGCCGTCCGCACCCGGTCGAGCACCGCGAGCCCCTCGTCGAGGCCCGGTCCCCGAAAGGATCCCATGCTCGTCCGGTTGGCTTTGTCGTACGACGCCTTGAAGACGGCCTGGATCGGCAGCCGCGACGCCAGCACCGCCAGGGATTCGGCAATCTTCAGGCACAGGTCCGCCGACTCGATCACGCAGGGGCCGGCGATCACCAGCAGGGGCTGCCCGGGCCCACAGCGATGGCGGCCCACCTGGGCGGGAAGTCTGGGATTCACGGCAAGGACTCCGCGGGGAAACGCCCTGAATCCCGGAATCCGGGCGGGCCCCAGCATCGTATCCAACCGCCGCGAAATGCGGCGCGCGTTGCACAATTGAACGCCCCGGATCAGGAACGAACCCCCAAAAAACGGCTAAAACCGTGTTTTTTGATATGGCACGCCATATGCAGTTCAAGCGACTCGTGGCGGTGACTCCGGTCGCCGCCGCGTCCCACACGCTTGGACATCCAAGGTGGGGTCTCCGACCTTTTCCGGGTGTGCGGTCGCTTGCCCCTGACCCGCACACCCATGGCAGGGTGCTCCTGCCGGGTCTGAGACCCCACTTTTTCTTTTGGCCGACGCCCCCCGCGGCGGCGGGCCGGAAAAAAGCCGACCCTTGACGATCCCCCCGGTCTTGGCCTATTTTTGCGGGGCTGCGGACATCCATCGGCCGCCGCTGCCGGTCGCCGGCATCGTGCCAGCGTAGCTTCAATTGGCAGAGCACCGCATTCGTAATGCGGGGGTTGCGGGTTCGACTCCCGCCGCTGGCTCTTGGTGGATCCAACGTCCACCACCGCCCAGACATTCGCGAGGATCATTCATGGTTGCCACGGCACGTCTCGACATCCGCGACCTCATCACGGGCAGCGGCCCCTTCGGCCCCACTGAAGTTCAGGCGGTCGTAGAACTGCTCGGCTCCGATGCTACGGCGCATCGTGATCTTCGTGCGGCCGTCCGCGACCTCGAGTCGACGACCGACCGCAGCCCCGCCTCCTCGGTGAAACTCGGCGTCTGCCAGCGGCTGCTCGGGAAAGCCCGCGCGGCACTCGAAACCCTGAAGTCAGCAGACGGCGGCGCTCTATCGCTGTTTCACCAGGCCATGGCTCATGTTGCCGAGGGTGGCCACGAGAAGGCGGCCGAACTCTTCGAGTCGGCGCGGAAGGCCGGCTACGACGCCGCAGCCTGCGTGGCGGCCACGGCCGAGTCGCTCCGGTCGGTCGGAAAAGTCGACGAGGCGGTCAAGAAACTCGATGGCCTCGGGAGCCAGGGCGAGGCGTCTGCCGATTACTGGGCGGCCCGTGCCGGCGTGTTGGCTGACGCCGGGAACCCCCCGGCGGAGATCGTCCAGGCGCTGGAGAAGGCGATCGCGATCGATCCCGGCCACCCGACCGCGTTGTTTCTGATGGGCGTGATCGCCGATCGTGTCGGCAACGAAGACGACGCCCGCGGATACTACGAGCGGTCGCTGGCCCGCTACCCGGCGAGTGTCGGGGCCCTGATCAACCTTGGGCTCCTCTACGAAGATGTCGACGACTTCGCCAAGGCGCAGCAGTGCTATCGCCGCGTGCTGGAGGCCTATCCCGACCATCCGCGGGCCCGGCTGTTTCTCAAAGATTCCTCGGCATCGGGCGACACGCAGTTGGACGAGCAGGAACTGAAGCAGC
>QWQL01000060.1 GCA_003670825.1 Planctomycetota bacterium | reverse complement strand
GGTGGCGAGAGACGGTCCCAGCGGCGAACGGACCGTCATCCCGACGCGGGATCGCCCTCAAAACCGGTGGTCTGCATGGCGGCATGAGTCGCGGTGATATGGAGTATTCCTGTCAGGTGGCTCCCGGCGAGTTCCACGGTCACGACTTCCCCATCGCCACCGCGGTCACTGCTCGGGATCTCCCGGTAGGTGCCGGAATCGATCCGGCGGGCATGTCCCCGTCCGGCTGAGACCGGGCCATCCTCATGGACAAGCCACTCGAGACGGTGGCGGCCGATCTCCACGGCCTGCACGGGTGGCTGGCTTGGAGCAGGGAGTGCCGTCAGTCGCCAGGTTCGGCAGGTGTCACCGGCCTCCAGCAACAGGTCGACGTGTCGGCCCGCGGGGTCGTCCGGAGCGCCGGTGTGTTCGAGGAGAATGAAGCGGGCCATCGAGGGTGGAGCCTACCGCGCTCCTGGATAAGCCAGCGGGATAAGCCAGAGGAAAAGCGAGGGAACGAGGCGTAGGAGGAGTTTGGCCTCGATAGCAGATCAACGGCTTGTTCCCCAGGGCTCACGCCCAGAGGCTTCGACCGGCCACGCCGTGATCGTGCACCGGCTCAGTAGTCGTCCGACTGGGCTGCTGGCGAACCGCCGCCGGCGAGCGGTTTGGGCCGGTGCCGGACGGCTCGGCGGGCATTCTCATCCCGCAGCCGCTCGACCGCAGCCTCCAGGCTCATCGCCCCAAGGTCGCCATCGATCCGGTCCCGGAGGCTCACGGTGCCGGCGGCCTCATCTCGCGGCCCGCAGACCACCATCATGGGGATGAGTTCCAGCTGCGCCGTGCGAATCTTGGCCCCGAGTTTCTCGGCGGCCAGGTCCATCCCCACCCGCAGGCCCGCTGCCTCGAGCCGCGCCTTCACCTGCCGGGCATAGGCCTCGCTCTTCTCGCTCACCGGGATCACGCGAGCCTGCTCCGGAGCGAGCCAGAGCGGAAACGCTCCGGCGAAGTGCTCGATGAGCACGCCGACGAAGCGTTCGAGGCTGCCGAGGGGCGCCCGGTGGATCATGACGGGCTGGTGCTTGGCATTGTCGGCCCCGATGTATTCGAGGTCGAACCGTTCGGCACTGGGAAGGTTGTAATCGAGCTGCACCGTGCCGAGCTGCCATTCGCGGCCGAGCGAGTCGTTGACCACGAAGTCGATCTTGGGGCCGTAAAATGCCGCCTCCCCCGGCTCGGGCTCGCAGCCGGGCAGGTTCATCCGCCGCGCCACCCGCTGGATCGCCGCCTCGGCCTCGTCCCACCGCTCGGCGGGTCCCACATACTTGTCGCTCGCCGGGTCGCGGAAGCCGAGCCGGACGCGGAAGTTGTCAAACGCCAGGCTCTCGAGCACCTTGAGCGTGAAGTCGATGCAGCCCTCCACCTCGGCCTCCACCTGCGCGTGGGTGCAGAAGATGTGGGCGTCGTCTTGCGTAAAGCCGCGGACCCGCGTCATGCCGCCGAGTTCGCCCGACTGCTCGTAGCGGTAGACCGTGCCAAACTCGGCCAGCCGCAGAGGCAGGTCCTTGTAGCTGTGCGGCCGGGCCTTGTAGATCATCGTGTGGTGAGGGCAGTTCATCGGCTTGAGCAGGTACTGCTCGTCATCGCTCATCACGATCGGCTTGAACTGGCTGTCGGCGTAGTAGGGATAGTGGCCGGAGATCTTGTAGAGGTCGACCTTGCCGATGTGGGGCGTGTAGACGGGCTGGTAGCCGCGGGCCGCGAGTTCTTCGCGGACGAAGGCCTCGAGCGTGGCCCGGAGCGTCGCCCCCTTCGGCATCCAGAGCACGAGGCCGGCGCCGACGAGCGGGCTGGTCGTGAACAGGTCGAGCTGCTTGCCGAGCACGCGGTGGTCGCGGCGGCGGGCCTCTTCGAGGGCGGCCAGGTGGGCATCGAGATCAGCCTGTGAGAACCAGGCGGTGCCGTAGAGCCGCTGGAGCTGGGCGTTGTTGGCATCCCCCTTCCAGTAGGCGCCGGCGATGTTGGTGAGCTTGAAGCCGCCGATGCAGCCTGGGCTCGGCACGTGGGGGCCACGGCAGAGGTCGACGAACTCCCCCTGCCGGTAGAACGAGAGCGTGGGATGATTGGCGAGGCCAGTCTCGATGTGCTCGACCTTCAGCGGCTGCTCGAGATCGCGGACGATCTCCACCGCCTTGCTGCGTGGCACCTCCACCCGCTCGAACGCCTCGTCGGCCTCGATGATCCGCTTCATTTCGGCCTCGATGGCCGGCAGATCTTCGTCGGTGATCGGCCGCGCGGCCCGCATGTCGTAATAGAAGCCCTCGCCGACCGTGGGGCCGAAGGCGAGTTCCACGCCGTCAAACAGCCGCATCACCGCCCGGGCCATGACATGGGCCGCCGAGTGCCGCATCACGGGCAGGGCCCGGGCATCGCCCGCGAACAGGGGCTCGAGGGTGACCGAGCCGGAGTCGGGCAGCGGGGCGTCGAGGCCGACGGTCTGGCCGTCGAGGACGGCGGCGATCGCCGCCCCACTCGTGGTTCCCGGCGTGCTGGCAGCCGCTGCTGTCAGCACGTCACCGACGCGGGCGGGGGTGGCACACTCGTGGACGGTGCCGTTGGGGAGTCGAACGTGGAGCATGAGTGGAATAGCCGGGTGAAGAGAGCTGTTTTCAGCGGAAAACCCGAGCGTATCTGGATGCCTGCACAGGCCACAAGCGGAGATGGTCGTTTCCGGCCGTCCGTTCGTCCATCGCTTGACGCAGCCCGTTTTCGGCGCGAGACTCTCAGACGGTCATTCCGGGCGATTAGCTCAGTTGGTTAGAGCACTAGCTCGACAAGCTAGGGGTCACAGGTTCGAGTCCTGTATCGCCCATTGCCGAAAAGCCCGTGATTCCCGCGTTGTGCGTGGGTGTCACGGGCTTTTTGATGCGCTGCCGGGCGGCAGCCGACATCGCGGCCACGACGCCGCACTTCGTGCCGAGGTCGTTCAAGCGGTTGGGGTAGGCGGCCGCTCTCGCCGCTGATTCGTCCCAGCCTGTGGCTGATTCGTCCCTACTCATGCCCGATTCGTCCCTGCCCATGCCCGATTCGTCCCATTTTGGATTTTGTGGCTTTTGGGCCGCCTGTTGCGTCGTATAACCCCGGCAGCGTGGTGGTGTGCCTGGACGGTAATCCACACACACACACACACACGGAGACTCGTTCATGAAAAGCACTATCGTTTCTTTCTCCCGTCTGCCTGGCGTGGTCGTGAGCGTTGGCGTGGTTCTCGCAGTGGCTCTCCAGGCTTCCGCGGGCGTTTACGACCCGCCCCAGCCGACCGACATCAGCGGGACCACGGCGTCTGGGCTCCAATGGTCGGCTGTCGCCACCGGCACGGCTCTCCCCATTCGTACCAGCGCCACAAGTTCCTTTAACGGACAGCCCGGTGCCGTCGCCTACTTCAACACGCTGACTGGGCAGTTGCAGGTGAATCCAAGGGGCTACAACCTCAACGCGGTCATCATCACGTACACCACCGGTACGGTGAACGTCAGCGGCACCACTCCGGGCCCGTTCACCTACGCAACTGGCACCGGCGCGAACGCTTACTCACCGACGACCGGCACACCCAAAACGTTCCCCGCCAAAGACCCCACCACAGCCGGCCTTGCCCCGATCACGTATCCCTCCCGTGTCTCTCTCACTGTCGGACCTCCCTTGTCCGCGAACCTGACCAACACGGGCGACCTCGGCAACATCGCCTCCACGGGTACCTCGGGCTACTGGAACATGGGATGGAGCTACCCGCTGGATCTGGTGAACTCGGGCAGCGTCTCGGCGATGGTCATCAGCAACTTCAAGACCATCGGCCAAAACTCCAACGCCAATGCCAACATCCTCGGCTACGGGCTTGGATTTGCGACGTTCCAGTACGGGATCACTGGCGTAACCGGCAACCAGGTCGGTGCCGTGATCCCGGTCTCCGTCCCCGAGCCCTCCATCTGCGCCATGGCCCTCGCCGGTCTGGCCGGCGGCGGCTACACGCTCTTCCGCCGTCGCCGCGCTCGCTGACCTGAGCCTTTCGCGGCACTCGTGATCTCACGCTGGGCAGGGCATCGCAAGGTGCTCTGCCCGGTGGTGTTTCTGGGCAGGGCTGGGCCGTGCCGAGCGTGATGCCCGAGCCGCTGGCCGTGGCGGGCCGGCTGCGGTGAAAGTTCAGATTGATGTGGCTGCCGTGCTGGCGGCCGAACTCGATCGCCTCGTCCACGGGCTTGACCGCGTCCTTCTCATGTCCTCCTGGCCCTCTCCTCTCATAGGGGAAAGGCAGGTGTCTCACCTATCATTGGCACAGAGGGTATCGTCGAGCCGCTCTGTCCAGGCGATCGCTCTGCATCAGATACCTCCCAGGGGATGCCTCCCAGGTGGGACGCCTGCAGGGGGGCGCCTGCAGAGGGATACCACATAGTCAAACAGTTCGTCCTCTGGAATCGAGCTATGCATTCGGCCTCAGAGTCCACAGCGAACACCCCCTTCGTGTCACAGGAGGGCGTGTCTGTTTCCTTCGCTGTTCCCTTCGCGCATCGCCTGCTCTTCACGTCTGACGTGTTTGGAGCGGACCGAGGCAAACTCGCAGCGGTCCTTGAAAAGTCGAGCGATCTGGCACCCAAAGTTCAGTTTTGGATCGACCAGCAGGTGCTATCCGTCTGCCCCCATCTGACCAGCAGGATCACTGAGTGTTTTGAATGGTGGGGCGACCGGGTTCGTCCTGCCGGAGTGCATACGATCATCGGAGGTGAGGCGGTCAAGAACGACTGGTCGCAGGTCGAGCGCGTGTTGGCGGCGATCAACGACAGTGAACTCGACCGCCGCAGCTACGTGGTGGTGATTGGCGGCGGTGCGGTTTTGGATGCGGTCGGTTTCGCGGCTGCCACCGCCCATCGGGGTGTGCGACTCATCCGTCTGCCAACCACCACACTTGCTCAGGCGGATAGTGGCGTTGGGGTCAAGAACGCCGTCAACCGCTTCGGGAAAAAGAACTGGCTCGGCGCATTTGCCGTCCCCTGGGCGGTTATTAATGACACGGCACTGCTCGCGTCGCTCCCCGACCGCGATTTCGCTGCAGGGTTTAGCGAAGCGGTCAAAGTTGCCCTGCTCAAGTCGCCAGGAGAGTTTGACCGGCTGTGCGAGAACGCCACGCGAATATCCCGCCGCGATATGCGGGCGGTGCTCCCCGCGATCCGCACGTCCGCCGAGTTGCACCGGGCCCATATCACCAGCGGTGGTGACCCATTCGAGGCCTTCGAAGCCCGGCCGCTCGATTACGGTCATTGGTCGGCACACCGACTCGAAGCCGTCACCAACTTCGCGATCCGCCACGGTGAGGCGGTGGCGATAGGAGTCGCGGTTGATACCGTTTATTCCTCGCTGGTGTGCGGTCTACCGGAGGCCGATGCCGGTCGGGTGCTGCACGCCCTCCAGGCACTGGGTCTGCCCTTGATGCACCCGGCGATGGCCGACACGGATGCCTTGTTTGAGGGTCTGGAGGAGTTCCGGCAGCATCTGGGTGGGCGGTTGACGCTCACGATGCTGCGCGGGATCGGAGACCCGATTGAGGTCCACGAGGTCGACCGCGGCGCCATGGCAAGGGCCATTCACCAGGTGGCAGCGGTGGACCGAGGCTCCGAACGTTCCAGCATGACACGCTCCGCCACCACGGGGGCGGTATGACTGGCGACCGCGCCGTACTTCGTCCACTGCGTGGTCGGCTCAACGACGGAAGGGTCTTCAGCAGAAGGCTCGCCGCTCTGGAGGAAGCAGCACCGGCGGTTGGATATTCAGGATGGGCCTGGCTTCGCAGGCAGGACGTCCGCAGCAAAGCTGACATCTCCCGGAGACAGCTGCGGTTTTGTCGAGTGTCTGCCCGCGCACTGCATCGAGGTCAGGAGGCCTTCCGGCGGTCGGTCAGCCGGCCCCGCCTGATGTAGCCTTGGTCGCAGAACCACTTCCATGAGTCTTCGACCGACTGCTCCAGCGGCCTGATCGTATAGCCGAGTTCCGCGCGGGCACGGGCGCTGCTGAAGTGCTGGCAGAGCAACGACATGCTCGCTGCGGCGGAGTTGAGCGGGCCCTCGCGGCCCAGCCAGCCAGCGATCAGATCGCCGAGCCGTCCGGCGAGCCGCACGACCCGCAACGGCGCCTCCCCTCGCGGCGGCCGACGCCCGGTCACTTCCGCGAACAGCGTCCAGGCATCGATGAATCGCAGGTGGTGCCCGCCGAGAATGTAGCGGCGACCGGGGCGGCCGGCCGTGATGGCCGCAATGATTCCCGCGGCGACGTCGCGGGCATCGCCGAAATGCTGAGATCCCGGTGGAGCAAGCAGGCCGCGGCCCTGCGCCACCTCCAGGAGCATGCGGCCGCTCGAGGGCTTCCAGTCCCAGGGGCCGAGCATGAACACCGGGTTGATGATCACGGCGTCGAGGCCGCGGTCCACCTCGTCGAGCACGGCCCGCTCGGCCTCCCGCTTGGTGACGACATAGGGGCACTCGACCGTGTTGCCGAAGGGCGTTTCTTCGTCAGCGGGCGTGCCGTCGCCCGTCAGGCCCAGGGCGTTGACGCTCGAGACGTGGATGAGCCGGGCGCCCTCGCGGCGGGCCGTCTCGGCGACGAGTCTCGTCCCTTCGACGTTGACCCGTCGCATGTCGGCGAGCAGTTTCCAGCCGACGTGCACGATCGCCGCCGAGTGGATCACCACCCGGGCTCCCGCGACGGCCCGGCGAACCGCCTCCGGATCGGTGACGTCGCCATAGGCCCGCTCGACGTCGAGGTCGCCAAACTCCCGGTCGCCGGATCGCCCGCGGATCAGGGCCCGGACCCGCTGCCCGGATTCAAGGAGCATCCGGATCACCGTGTTGCCAACAAGCCCGGTTCCGCCCGTCACCAGGCAGTCAACGGTCGTGCGGCCGCGGGAAGGTCGTGTTGCGTGCATGAGGTGGTCTCATCGCCGCGGCGAACGCTGCCACCGCGGAAGAAGGTTACGGATCGGGTCGGCCTCACAACAGATAGATTTTCCCAGGCCCGGGCGCCGCGGGGAAGTGTCCTTTGGGGGAAGGGACGTCAGGAACTTCGGCCAGCGGGGGGGCCGAACCTTAGCCGCTCATGATCCGTACTGTTGTATGGGCATGGCACACCACCGGGCCGAAGGTCCTGCTACGGAGGAATGAAGGATGAACCGCGAAGAGCTGGTCTCGCTCTGCGAATATGTTGCTGGCCGTCGCAGCGGCCTCGTGTTTGGCCGCATCCGGCTGGACACGGATTCCGCCCTGACGGACCCGGTGCCTGAGATTCTCCGAAGTTTTCGGAGGGCTGAGATTTCCGAAAGTGAGAAAAATGCCCTGATGGCCCTCGTCTGTGACACCGACGAAGACGCCGACATCTGCGGCGAACCGGCCTGCATCCTCGACCCCTACGCCGACGAGCAGGCCGGCGATTCGGACGACGATCTGGAGTGACCAAGCCGGCGGACACTCTGGCTCGCCGCTCTGGAGACGCCGTATGGCGAGATCGACCTGACGCAGGCGGTGCCTGAGACCAGGGTTAGGCTGCCTAGCCCTTCATCGACAGGCTCTTGGCCGTCAGCACCGCGCCAGCCGACATCAGGGCCAGCCCGAGCCACCGCGGCGGCTCGACGATCTTACGGAGCGGGGTGGCCTGCCAGACGGCTTGCTGCTGTCCCCCTCCCATCCGGGCCGCGACGAACGTGCTCGACTTTTCGTTGAGCGTGAACGACTGCACCAGGCGGAACTGGATGCCGGCACAGAACAGCAGGAGGCCGGCGAGCAGAAGATGGTTTCGTGTGGGAAGCATGACTCCCCCTCCATCGAATGCGGCCGGCCTGCCCCTTCAGCCCAGGTTGCCAGGGCAGGATTAATCGGTTGATTCCGGATGGGACGGCCCGGCGAAATGGTCGCGATCAGGCCCCGAGACATGCCCCGGGCGGGGGTTTGGGCAACCAGCGAGCGACCTTGCTGAAATTTACTGTGGAAGGGGTCGTGCCGAGGACGATGATCCTGACGATCGTGAGGGTTTTCCTGCGTGCGATCGAACCGCAACCGTGTGAGGCCGACCGTGACCGCTCGCCTGAATCAAAATGTGATGGTGCTCGTGGCTTGGGCCACGTGCTGCTGTGCCGCCTGGCCGCTCGTGCGGGCCGCCGATGGGTTTGACCCCGCGGCCATGCCCCCGGTGCTCTCCGACGCGTCGGACGAGCCGGCCGGCATGACGGTCATCGAGGACCGCATCCTGCTCGAACCCGATGCCGAGGCGGATGCCGTCTCCGGCTCTGCCGAGTCGGTGCTCAGCGAGGAGATGGTCCTGGCAGACGCCGAGCCGATGCCGATCGTCGAGTCGGTGGTGGAGTCGGCGGCGGAGCCCCCGCAGATGCTCGATGTTTCATCGCGGGCCTTCGACGGCATGCTCATGGACGACTGCGAGGTCGATGAGATGCCCTTCGAGGCGAGTTCCGGCCGCTGGTTTCAGAGTGGCGGCTGGTATCTCGGTGGCGAATCGCTGTGGATGGACCGCAGCCGGACGACACGGGTGGTCATCGCGCGGGACACCTTCCCGCTGCCCACGAAGACCGGCTACGGCCTGAAGTTTCCCGAGTACACCACGACGGCCCAGCCGTTCAACGTCTCGCCCGGGGCCCGCATCACGCTTGGCAAATCGCTTGGGAAAGATTACCTCGATCGCGATCGGGCCGTGGAGTTCATCTACTACGGCGGCATGAACTACAACGACAACGACGGCTTCACCGCCCTGGGGCCGGCCGGCTTCGAGACGCCGCTGGGCTATTTTGCCCCTGGCTTCAACGGTGCCCGGACCTTCCAGACCCAGTTCAACTGTGACTTCAACAGCTGGGAGTGGAACTACAAGCTCCGCCGTCGGCTCGGCCGCGACCAACTCGTGATGTCGCCGGGTGGCAACTGGAGCCGGCATGCGGAACGTGGCTGGCTCCCGTCGCTGATCGTGGGCACGCGACTGGCGAATGTGAACGAAGACTTCCGTCTGCTCAGCAGCCGCCCGGCCGATGAGATTCCGGTGGGCAAGGAGTTCGGCGGCCAGTACACCGTCAACACAGCCAACTGGCTGTTGGGCCTCAACATCGGCGGCGAGCTGATCAGCCAGAACGAGTTCTACTACTGGGGCATCCGCGGCCGAGCGGCGCCGGCCCTGTCGTTCGCCAACACCCACCAGTCTGCCTTCGGTGTGAACACTACGGGCGCCCCTCCGGGGAGCCAGGGAACAACGGACTTCATCGCTAATGCCTCGCGGACGGGACCGGGCTTCATCGGCGACCTGACGCTGCTGGCCGGCTGGCAGATCAACCCCAACTTCTCACTGCAGGCTGGCTACGACTTCCTCTGGGTGGCCGGCATGGCCACCGCGACGAGGCAGTTCAACCTCGACCAGCGGGACATCAACCCGATCGACGTCGGTGGTCAGACCTTCTACAACGGCGTCTCGTTCGGCTTCAACGGTTCGTGGTGAGGCCGCTCTCGCGGCGGGTCACCGCCGCCGGAGTCACTCGCCGGCCAGGGCCACCGCCACGGCCTGGCCGGTGGTGCAGAAGTTCACGGCGATCGCCGTGGCGGGCCGGCCCGTGAGGGGCTCGCCGTGCACCACGTTGACCGGGCAGGCTGGGTCGGGCGTCTGGTAGTTTCGCGTCGGGGGCACGATACCCGCCGCGATCCCCAGCACGCTGACCATCATTTCGACCACACCGCCGCCGGCTCCCAGGTGGCCGAAGGCGGCCTTCGGCGCCGTGACGGGCACATCGCCGAGTTCCGCAGCGATCGCCCTGGCCTCGACCCGGTCCATCTCGACCGTCGACAGGCCATGCGCATTGACGTGGCCGACCGAACCGGGCGCGAGCCCCGCCGCCCGGCAGACTCCGCGGATCGCCTGCCGCAGCGATGTTCCCTGCACGCCCGTGCCGCGGGCCAGCGGCTCGCAGCGCAACGCCGTGGCGAGCACTTGTCCGAGGATCGTCGCGCCGCGACCTTCAGCATGTGCCCGTGACTCGAGCACGATGGCACCTGCCCCTTCGCCGTTGACGAGGCCGTCGCGGTCGCGATCAAACGGACGAGAGGCCGACTCAAAATCGTCGCCGCGGTGCGAAAGCTGGGCGGCGCCCCGCGCCACCATCGCCGTCGGGTGCAGCCGGCAGCCGGTCCCGCCGGCGAGCATCACGTCGGCCCAGCCGCGACGGATCACGCTCGCGGCCTCGGCGACGGCCAACAGCCCCGACACGTCGCCGAGCACGATCGAGTTGTTGGGCCCGCGGGCCTCGTGCGCGATGGCCACGTGGGAGGCTGTCATGTTGGGCAGGTGCTTGAGAAGCCAGAGCGGGTGGAGTTCCTGCTGGATCGCCTCGGCCCAGAGCGAGTAATCAAATCTTCCGTCAATCACCGCGCGGCGATAGGTGCCCTCGAGGTCTTCGAGGTCGGCGTAGATCATGTCGCTGCCAAACACCACGCCGAACCGCTCGGTGGTCACGGTGGGAACGGAGATCCCTGCGTCGGTGAGCGCCAGGTCAGCCGCCGCAAAGCCAAGCTGGATGTCGCGGCTCATCACCTTAAGGCTCTTCCGCGGACGCACGGCGAGCTTTGGATCGAAATCGGTGATCTGACCGCCAAACCGGACACCGAGCCCCGAGGTGTCGAAGCTCGTGAGCGGGCGGATACCGCTGCGGTTGGCAAGCACCGATTCCCAGAACGCCTGCCGCCCGATGCCGATTGGGCTGACGACGCCGAGGCCCGTGATCACGATGTCGCGCGGTGAAGACATGCCGTGACGCTAAACGAGCGGGTGGAAAGCCGGAAGGGGCGGGGGCGAACCTGCGGTGATCACCGGGGCCGAGGCTGACCGTGGCTGGGATGCAGTTCCCGCCATTTCGCCGGCGGCAGCGGCCGGGGATCGGCCCACAGCCCCCGGCGGTCGTGGCGGGCTGCCGACTCGGCGGCCAGTAGATCCTCATCATCGGCGAAGCCGGTGAACGCCCAGGCCCAGCCGTCGGCCACCATCTCGCGGTTGACGTCGCGAGCGTCGATCCAGAGCGTGCCCAGCAGCCTGCCGTGCTGATCGCGGGCATCCCCCTCGACGCGGACGACGCCGGCGGCAAGTTTTCCGGCCAGGGCCGAGCGGGCCTGGCCGCCCGCCGGTTGGTCGAGTTCGGGGGCGTCGATCCCCACCAGTCGAATCCGCACCGTCCGGCCCGCGGTGTCGATGCAGGTCACGGTATCGCCGTCGTTGACGGCCTGGACTTTCCATGCGGGCCGGCCCGCCGCATCGGTGACGGGGCAGAGTGGCGCCGTGGCGACGGCGACCGCCGAGACGATCGCCGCGATCACGACGTACCACGCCCGCAGCCGCCGGGGCAGGCCTCGGGGCGGAGGTGGCAACGTGAAGGGGGGCGTGCGTCGCATGGTGGCGGAGTGGTGCGCCGGCGGGCGATCGGGATGCTGAGCGAGGCGACCCGGATGGGGCGGCTACGAGGGCGACCGACGGCGGGCCGGGTGCCGTGGCCGGATCAGGGTTCTCGCGCGTCGGCTTCCTCGGCCGGGGTCACGACGACGATCTGCCCCGGCTCATCGACCACGATCTGGGGTCGGCCGTCACGCTTCTCGATCACGCCCCGAACCCGGATCGTGGCGTCGAGGAAATGCTCGGCGGGATTCTCGATGCCGTCGCCCTTCAATCGCTCGAGCCCGTCCTTGAAGATGACCACGGTGAAGTTGTCCTCATCGCGGTGATCCTTCTTGGAGTTGAGGAAGCAGACATCCTTGCCCGGCAGTTTGCGGGCCGCTGCGACCACCAGTTCGACGGTGCATTCCTCGCCGGCGTGTGCGACCGCTTCCGCGGGGGCGATTGCGGCGGCTGGTTCGGCGACGGTCTCCTCGGCGGCGATCGCCGCCGGGGACCACGGACTGACAGCCAGGGCGACGATCACGGCGAGCGAGGGGAGAATGAAGCGGTGCCAGGAAAACCGGGGCATGGAGACCTCCTCGGGGGATGCCGCAAGTCTACGCCAGCGGGCAGATTCACGCCGTGGAAGAATCAGTCGGATTCCACTACGCCGCGTCGACGCCGGGACTTTCGCCGAAGTAGTACTTCTTCGCCTCAGGATTCGAGAGCACTTCCTGGGCGCTGCCGTGGCAAAGCACCTTGCCGGCACGAATCACGTAGCTGCGGTCGGTGATCGCCAGCGTCTCCCGCTCGCGGTGGTCGGTGATCAGGATCGAGATCCCATCGTCGCGGAGCCCGCAGATGATCTTCTGGATCGAATGAATCGTCACCGGGTCGATGCCGGTGAATGGCTCGTCGAGGAGGATGATCCGTGGCTCGGTGATCAGGCAGCGGGCGATCTCGAGCCGCCGCTTCTCGCCGCCTGAAATGTAGTGGGCCTTCGAGCGGCGGATCTTCACGATGTCGAACTGCTCGATGAGCCGGTCGCATCGCCGCCGCCGCTCTTTGGGGGGCATGCCGATGAGCTCCATGATCGCCAGCAGATTCTGCTCGACGGTGAGCTTGCGAAACACGCTCTGTTCCTGAGCCAGGTAGCCCATCCCACCGTCGCGGGCCCGACGGTACATCGGCCAGTCGGTGATATCCTCGTCGTCGAGTAGCACGCGGCCGGAGTCGGGAATCACGATTCCGCACGTCATGCGGAAGCTGGTGGTCTTGCCCGCACCGTTGGGGCCGAGCAGACCGACGATCTCACCGGTCTCGACGTGAAAGTCGACGCCGTCAACGACGCGACGTCGACCGTAGTTCTTCACGAGCCCTTCGACGGACAGAAGCGACATCCATGTCACTCCAGTGGGGAATGTCGCGGGGGCGGAACCAGCCGCTCACCGGACGAACCGCATCCTCCCGAAGTTGGGCCACGAGGGCAACCGCAAATCCCAGCCGCGGAACCGCAGCGGAATACCCCAGGAAGCGGGCACGGCATGCGGCCAAAACACCACCAGGGCCTTGCCGATGAGGAGCGATCGGTCGACGTGATGGCCGTCGAGCCAGAGTCGGCTGTCTTTGCTGGCGGCCGAGTTGTCGCCAAACATCAGGTACTGGCCGTCGGCAAGCGGGAAGTCGAGGACGTCCTCCTCGATCACCCGGCCGTTGTGCTCCACGTCGACCGCGGCGATGTAATAGACGTCGCGAAGCATTCGCAGGCCACTGACGCGGACGTCGGCGCCGTCGGCCCGCACGCCCGCCGGCGCAAGGTCGCTGGGGGTGTCCGAGCCCGGCGGCGCGGCGGCCGGGGGCGGAAAGGCCGAGGCCGTCGCCAGCGACCGCGACCAGGATGTTGGGGCGTCGAACTCCACCCGTCGGCCGTCGATGAAGAGCGACAGCTCGTCATCCACGTTGGCAAACATCAGCTGCCACGTGCCGCGGCCCCGCAGGGCCGTCATCGCTGTCGCCGCGGCCGCCGTGCCCGGCACCGCGACCTCCACTCGGCCGTCGTCGAGATCGATCTGGAGCCGGTGCCGCCCGCCCGCCTCGACCAGATCGACCGCCACGTGGCCAGTGTCACCCCGGCTCTCCAGCGTCAGTTCCACTGCGAGGTCACCGACGGGATGCAGCCGCGTGGCCGCGGTGTTGTAGGGCTGGAAGTCATCGACTGGCGTGGGTCGTGGCTCCGGCCGGCCGCCAGCGCGGAGTTGCTGCCAGGCGTCGTCGGTCGGCACCAGGTGGCGATACCGCAGTTCGGCCGTCTCGCCCGGAGCGCAGGTGACGGTGAACGAACGTCCGTCATCGGCCGTCGTCCAGCGGGCCGCCGCGGCCGGTGTTCCCCAATCGATCCACGCCGCCGGCCAGCCTGCCTTCACAAGTGCCGGCGACACGTGCCGGCTGTCGTTCACGCACTGCAGCATCGCCACGAGCGTCGTCGGAGGCTTGCGGGCAATCACCGGTTCGGCATCGTCCCGACTGGTCCAGATGTCGCCCCCGGCGACAAACAGCGTCTCTCCCGGTAGCCCCACGAGCCGCTTGATGTAGTTGGTCTTGGCGTCTTCGGGATACTTGAAGACCACCACGTCCCACCGTCGGGGTTCGGTGAAGTCGTAGGCGAACTTGTCGACGAGGATCCGGTCACCGTTGAACGATGGATACCGCGGATCGGGCTGGCCAGGCCGCACGGCCAGCGGCATTTCGTGGCCGCAGTTGAAGCACCGCGCCTCCGGCACGAGCCGATCTGGACGGATGCGGCCGGCGGCCTCGTCCCACTCCTGACTGGCCCCGACCCGAAACTCGGCGCCGCACGAGGAGCAGGCGAGATCCTTGTGGCGACCCATGAGCGTGGGCGCCATCGACCCGGTTGGAATCACGAAGGCCTCCGCCTCGAAGGCCCTGAAGAGGAGGGCGAGCGTGAAGGCGACGACGATCGACTCGACCGTCTCGCGGCCGGCGGCCAGCGGATTGCGGACGACGTCGCCCCGCCGGCCCGTGGACGGGCGGCCCGGTTCGGCCGCAGCGGTGATTGATGCGCGTCGCGTCGCGGCCATGGTCGGAGGGCTCCGGGAATGCTGGGGCGGTTTTGCGGCGGTCGCGGCGAGAGCGGTGGGCAGGAGTCTACCGCCGCCGCTGCGGTCGGCTCAACGGTCTGCTCCCGCCAGCAGATCGCGGACGGTCGCCTCGACGTCGGCGTAGGTGAATGGCCGGCCGAGCGTGCGGGCGGCAAAGTCGTCGTCGTAGCGGACGGCCAGCGATCCATCGGCTCGCCACACAGCGACCGCTGGCACGCTCGCAAGCTCGAGTTTCCGGTACATCGCATCGGCCTCCTCTCGGGACGCCATGTTGATCACGCCGTGCGCCCCGACCTGCTCCAGGAACGCACCGACGGCGGGGAGCGAGTCTTCGGCCGCACCGATCCCCTCGTACTCGAAGGCCAGCGACAGGCAGACGACGCCTGGGGAATGCGCGGCGGCGAGTTTGACGAGGTTGGGGAACTCCCTAACGCACGGCGGGCAGGAGGTGCTCCAGCAGTCGAGCACCACCACCTTCCCACGATGCGCGGCCACCTCCGCCATCAGACCGTCGTGGTCGACGAGCCGCACCACGATCCCCGCTGCGGGGGCGCCGGCATGACCGCGATCCAGGCCAAGGCTGGCGGCTGCACCGCAGAGCATTCCCAGCGCGGCCCGCCTCCCGCACAATCCAGGTTCGCGGCGACGTCGCGGGAGCAGGTCTGCCATGCCACGGTTCGAGCACATTCGTCACAAGCCTCCCGAAGTTCTCGCGGCGCCCCGCGAGCTGATCGTGGCCTGCGCGGTGATGCAAAGCCACGTGAATCTCTCTCACATCGTACGCACCTGCGGCTGTTTCGGCATCGCCCGCGTGATCGCCTGCGGCGCCGCCGGACTGCACGGCCGGATCGCGCGGGACGGCGCGGAATCGGTCGAGGTGGCGGTGCATCGCAGCCTGCCGCCGGTGCTCGATCGGCTGCGGGCCGAGGGATACCAGATCGTGGGGTTGGAGCAGGCGACCCGTTCGGAGAGCCTGTTCGACTTTCGCTTCACGGCCCAAACCGTGCTGGTGATTGGCAACGAACGGGCGGGTCTCACGCAGGACGAACTCGACCGCCTCGACCGCGTGGCCGAGATCCCGATGGCAGGTCTGCCGCACAGCCTCAACACGGCGACCTCTACCTCGATCGCCATCTACGAATACTGCCGGCAGTGGCCGGTGGGTGGCGGGCAGTCGTCGTGACGCTCGTCGTCGGCACCGACGAAGCTGGCTACGGACCGAACCTCGGGCCGCTCGTGGTGGCCGCCACGGCCTGGGAGGTTGCGGCCGCGGCAGACGACGTCGACGGCGTGTTCACGGCGGTCGCCGCCGACCTGGCTGGACTCTGGGGCGATTCGAAGCAGATCTTTCGGGGCGGGGCCGGCTTGTCTGCGTTGGAGCGGGGCGTGCTGGCAGCCGCGGGGATCGCCATGGGATCCCTGCCCGCCACGTGGCGGGCGTTCGC
Organism: Planctomycetota bacterium; assembly: GCA_003670825.1. Lineage (GTDB taxonomy): Bacteria > Planctomycetota > Planctomycetia > Pirellulales > UBA1268 > QWPN01. The sequence goes on along the minus strand of QWQL01000060.1, from coordinate 5,024 downwards.
GGCCGCGCTGGCCGCCAGCCATCCGGCGGATGGCCCGCCCGCCGCCGACGTCGCGGAACATGCCGAGGTCGCGGCCCTGCTCGTCCCCCGGGCCTGCTCCCGCGAGCAGTGCCTCGACTCCGCCGCGGTGGCGGGGGGGCACCTGGCTGCCCGGGGTGTCGACCTGCGGGCCGTGCAGTTTCGGATCATCCAGCCGCGCGAGTTCAACGCCCTGCTCGACGCCGGTTTCAACAAGAGCGACATCCTCTCCCGCGCGACGCTCGATCTCGCCGCCGCGCTCGTGAGTGCCGCCAAGCCCGGCCCGGTGGTCGTGTGGTGCGATCGCCACGGCGGACGCCGCCGGTATGCGCCGCTCGTTTCACATTCCTTTGCCGCCCCGCTCGTACAGGTGGTCGCCGAGACGCCCGAGTGGTCGGCGTATCATCTCCCCGCGGCCACCTGCCGGATCGAGTTTTCGGTGCGGGGCGAGTCGCGGCTCCCCGTCGCGCTGGCGAGCATGACGGCGAAGTACGCGCGTGAGCTCTCGATGGCCGCCTTCAACGAGCACTGGTGCGGCCGCCAGGCCGGCCTGCGGCCGACCGCCGGCTATCCCGTGGACGCGGCGCGATGGCGAAGTGACGCCGACGAGACGGTGCGGGGGGCGGGGCTCGCCTGGGACGACCTCTGGCGAAGGGCATGACCATGACCGGCGGAGGCGCCGGTCGGCTTGTGGACCCGGCGAGGGAAGGCGAGAATCCCCGCCATGGCCCTGCTCACCACCCAGCTATACGTGATCCGTCATGCCGTCGCCGAAGACGTGGCCGCAGACGGTGATGACCATGCTCGACCGCTCACCCGCAAGGGACGCCGCCGATTCGCCCGGCTCGTGCAGCGGCTCGCGCGGGCGGGTATGGCGGTCGACCTGATCGCGACGAGCCCGCTGGTCCGCACCCGGCAGACCGCCGAGATCCTGGCGGAGGAACTGGCCGGACAGCCTCCGGTGGTCGTGGTCGATGCGCTGGCGCCTGGATCCGACTGGCATGCGATCGTCGAGTGGACGATCGCGCAGGATGCCGCCAGCGTCGCCTGGGTGGGGCATGCCCCATGCGTGGGCCGGTTGGTGGCCCTCTCGATCGGCGACGGGTCAGCGGCGATCCGCATGGACAAGGGGGCCGTGGCGTCGATCGCCTTCGCCGACGGCCTGGGGCACCCCGGCGACCTCGAGTGGCTGGTCATGCCCGACCTCGTTCGCGGGCGGCGGTAGCCGGGTGGCCGGCTCGGGCACTTTTCCAGATCCGCCACTGGCCTAAACTCTGGGGACGAGTTTCGTGGCAAAAAGACGAGGTCTCAGACTTTTTCAGGAGCGAGTTTCGTGATCAAGCCAGTCGTTCGTCAGGCGTCGTGGTGCACAGTGGCTTCCATGGCAGTTTCGTGGATGGTCGTGGGAATGCTCGCGATCGCGGGCTCGACCGGCTGCGCCCCCGCCGGCGGCCCGATCGCCCGAGAGGATGTGGTCGAGATCGAGACCATCGAAATGGCGCCGGCCACCGGTGCGACGCCCGCGACCCCTGCAGCCGGCGCGGTCGATGTGGCACCGACGGAGCAGCCGACGGAGCAGCCGACGGAGCAGCCGATCGAGCAGCCGAAGCCGGCTCCACCTGAGGCACCAGCCGTCGAGCCGAACTCGGAGCCGAGCCCGACGCCGAGTGACAAGGTCGGACGCAATGAAAAGGCCAAACGTGGCGATCCATCGCGCACTGCCGGCGGGCCCGGCACGGGCCCAATCATGCTTGCGGAGGTTGATGCCTGGCTCATGACCACGGTATGAGTTCCGACCGCACGCTCCTGCCGCTGTCCGAGGCCACTCGGCCGTTCTACGCGGGTATCGACCTCGGCGGCACCAACATCAAAGCCGCGATCCTCGACGATCTGGGGCGGATCGTCGAGTTCCACACTGAGCCGACGCACGCGGCCCGCGGCCCGGAGGATGCGGCGGCCCGGATGGGTCGGGCGGTCCACACGCTCGCGGGCCGCGCCGGTATTGCCACGACCGACGTCGCCCGGGTGGGCCTTGGATCTCCCGGTCCGCTCGACATTCCCGCCGGGACGATCGTCCGCGCCGGCAACCTCCCCGGCTGGGACGACTTTCCGCTCCGCGACCGGGTGGCGGCTCATGCTGGTTGCGAGGTGACGTTTGCCAACGACGCCAACGCGGCAGGCTATGGCGAGTACTGGGTGGGGTCGGCCCGCGGTTCGTCGTCGCTGGTGCTGCTCACGCTCGGCACCGGCGTCGGTGGCGGGATCATTATCGGCGACCTCAACGTCGAGGGGGCTCACAGCCACGGCTCGGAGTGCGGCCACATCATCGTCGATCCCGCACCGACGGCGCGGGTCTGCCCCTGTGGCCAGCCCGGGCACCTCGAGGCCTACACCAGCGCCACATCGCTGAAGGCGTTGGCCGCCGAGGCGTTGGCCGCCGGGGGCACCGGCTCGCTCGCCGCGGCAGTGGCTGCCGGCGAGGCGCTGACCCCCGTGGTGATTGCCCGTGAGGCGGGGGCCGGCGACGCCCTCGCCATGGGTGTGCTGATGGAGGCGGCCCGGTGGCTGGGGATCGGCATCGTGACGTTCATGCACACCATCGATCCGGAGGCGGTGGTGATCGGCGGGGCGATGACCTTTGGCCGGGAGGAGCATCCGGTAGGGCGGGCGTTTCTCGAGCGTGTCCGCGAGGAGGTCTGCCGCCGCACGTTTCCTGTGCTCGCCCGCCGGACCTCGATCCGCTACGCCAGCCTTGGTGGCGACGCCGGATCGATCGGCGCCGCCGGCCTCGCCCGGCTCGATCACCGTCGGCAGTCCTAACACGGTACAATCTTGTCATGGACTGCAAACACATCCGCAATTTTTCGATCATCGCCCACATCGACCATGGCAAAAGCACGCTAGCCGACCGCCTGTTGGAGTCGACCGGCACGGTGGAAAAGCGTCAGCTCAAGGAGCAGATGCTCGATGACATGGAGCTCGAGCGGCAGCGGGGAATCACGATCAAGGCCCGGGCGGTGCGGATGGAGTACCGGTATCAGGGCGAGCGGTACGAGCTCAACCTCATCGACACGCCCGGCCACGTCGATTTTCACTACGAGGTCTCGCGGAGCCTCGCCTGCTGCGAAGGCGCGCTGTTGCTCGTCGACGCTTTCCAGGGAGTCGAGGCCCAGACGGTGGCCAACGCCTACGCGGCGATCAACCTCGACCTGACGATCGTGCCGGTGATCAACAAGGTCGACCTCGTGCACGCCCGCGTCGATCAGGTGCTTCAGGAGATGGAGCAGAGCCTCGCCGTCGATCCCGCCGAGGTGATCAAGGCCAGTGCCAAGACCGGCATCGGCATCGACGAACTGCTGGCCGCGATTATCGAGCGGGTTCCGCCCCCCAGCGGTGATCCCGATGCAATCCTGCGGGCGTTGATCTTCGACAGCCACTACGACAGTTACCGCGGGGCGATCACCTACGTGCGACTCGTCGACGGCACGATCACCAAGGGGCAGAAGATCCGCTTCCTGGAGACGGGCGTCACCCACGAGGTGCTCGAACTGGGGCAGTTCGTGCCCCAGCGGCGGGCCTGCGAGAAGCTCTCGGCGGGGCAGGTGGGCTACCTGGTGTGCAACATCAAGGACGTCAAGCAGGTGCACATCGGCGACACCGTCACGATCCCGGGAGACCACGCCGCCTCGCCGATGCCGGGCTACAAGCCGCCGCAGCGGATGGTGTACTGCGGGCTCTATCCGAGCGAAGGGGAAAACTTCGAGGAACTCCGCGACGCGCTGGAAAAGCTCTCGATCAACGACCCCTCCTTTGAATACGCGCCCGAAAGCAGCGAGGCTCTTGGCTTCGGCTTCCGCTGCGGCTTCCTCGGCCTCCTGCACATGGAGATCATCCAGCAGCGGCTGGAGAAAGAGCACGATCTCGACCTCGTGCAGACCGCCCCAAACGTCACCTACCGCATCAAGAAGACGACCGGCGAGACGATCGACATCACCAACCCGCAGGACGTGCCCGATACTGGGCAGATTGAAGAGTTTCTCCAGCCGATCGTGCGGACCAACTTCCTCGTGCCGGTGGAGCAGATTGGCCCGGTCATGCAACTCTGCACCGATCGCCGCGGCACCTACTTGAAGACGGAGTACCTCTCCCCGACCCGGGCGATGCTCACCTTTGACCTGCCGCTCGGCGAGGTGATCTACGACCTCCATGACAAGCTCAAGAGCGTGACTCGGGGCTACGGCACCATGGACTACGAACTGGTGGGCTATTTCCCGGCTGAACTCGTGCGGCTCGACATCCTCGTGGGGGGTAAGCTGGTCGACGCGCTCTCGATCATCTGCGACCGGCGTGATGCCGACCGCCGCGGCCGGGCGATCGTCAAGAAACTCCGCGGCGAGATCGACCGCCATATGTTCGAGATCGCCTTGCAGGCTGCCATCGGCACGAAGGTGATCGCCCGCGAGACGATCTCCGCGATGCGGAAGAACGTCACGGCCAAGTGCTACGGCGGCGACATCTCGCGAAAGAAGAAGCTCTGGGCGAAGCAGAAGGAGGGCAAGAAGCGGATGAAGAGCATCGGCTCAGTAGACATTCCGCAGAAGGCCTTCATGGCGGTGCTCGACACCGGGGCCGACCGGCAGTGAGGTTCTTGGCCCGGTGCGCTACCGCGGCCGGGACGGCGGATGTCTTCTCGCGGGAATCGTTCGCGCTTCCGTCGGTCGGCGGCACGGCCTTCGACATCGGCCTGATCGACGGCGTGGCCAATGCCGTCGCGGCGGTCGTGCGACTGTTCGCCGAAACGCTCTCCGACCGGCTTGGCCGCCGGCCGCTCGTGCTCGCTGTCGCCTGCCGCCCTGCCGGACGAGCCGCCGCCTGACGTGCCGGCAGGCCAGCGACCTGATTGGTCAGCCGATGCGAATCGCCCGCCAACCGGCCTGCCCGGCGGCGGCCACGTCGAGGTCGGGATCGTCACCCACGAGCACGAGTTCGTGCGGGCGGCGACCGAG
>QWQL01000057.1 GCA_003670825.1 Planctomycetota bacterium | reverse complement strand
GGGGCAGCGGCACCACCTCCACGACGCAGCAGAGTTGGACGACTGCCGGGAACTGGAATACCGCTACCGTGCCGACGGGTACGGCCGTGTGGGCCCAGATCAACTCGAGTACGTCGCCGATCCTAAGAATCCTCTACACTTCAGCGTCCTTGGGGAGCGGCACGTCTCTCACCGTCGGGGCGATTTCCTTCCTGCCGACGCTCGCCGTGTCGAGCGGATCGACCTATGAGATTCAGAACAACAGTTCTGGAACGAAGGGCACGCTCAAGTTCTATGGCATCGACACGACCATCGATGGCACGGCTCGACGAATCATTCTCGACAATCAGACATCCCTGAGTGACGTGAACTTCACTCAGACGCTTGCGGGCCAGGACTTCGAACTCTATTCGTCCGGTGTGATCAACGTGGCGGCGGGCACCCAACTCACGCTCACGCCTCTGATCCGTGACGGCAGTGGGTCGGGAACGGTCACCAAGATCGGGCGAGGCGTGTTGTCGCTGGCGGGAAGTTCAACCTCGAGCACCTATGCCGGAGGCTTCTCGCTCGAGGGTGGCATCGTGCAGTGGGCCGCCAGCGGCGTATCGGGCACGAACCCGTTTGGGTCGGGCCCGCTCACGCTCCGGAGCGGGACGCTCCGATCGACGACAACTACCGGCAAGTCCATCAACTCGAACGTGGTGCTCGACGGCTCGGTCACGCTCGGCTCGACGGACCCCAGTTTCAACGGAAACATCACCGTCAACAGTTCGAGCGGATCGCTGGCGACCACGATTGCAAGTAACAGCATCGTTACGATCGCAGGCGGATCGACGGCCTGGAACCAGTCCACGAGCGGCACGGGGAGTTTGACCCTGGCGGGGTCGGGGCAGGTGCGATTCACCTCGTTGAGCACGCTTGCCCACACCGGCAGCACAGTGGTGCAAGCGGGCACGCTCAACATGCAAGGCACTATGACGTCGGCGAGTGCGGTGTCGGTATTCAGTGCCGCCACGCTCCTCGGCACCGGTACGATCTCCGGCGCCACGTCGATCCTCTCAGGTGGCACGTTTTCACCCGGAGCTCAGGGCGGCGCCACCGGCGTGTTCACGTTCGGCAGCGGTGGCCTGTCGCTCGCCGGCCAGTCGCTGATGGAGGTGGCGGGAGTGACCCGCGGCACCCAGTATGACGGCGTCGACATCAGCGGCCCCCTCGGCTACGGCGGAAGTTTGCTGCTGCAGTTCTCGGGAACCCTCGCCGACAACACCACGCTCGAACTGTTCAAGGGATTCTCATCGCAGTCGGGGTTGTTCTCGTCGATCACCGTTGCTGGCTCGTATACGGGCAGCCTTGCCGAGTCGTCAGGAGTGTGGACCGGCGTGTTTGGGGCGCAGACCATGACGTTCACCAACTCCACGGGCAACCTGGTGATTGTTCCCGAGCCAGCCGTCGTCGGCCTCCTCGGGGGCGTGGGGATGGTGGTAACAGTCGCCGGGCTTCGCCGCCGCAGGGCATCCATGCTGTTGGCTTCTCGGAAACGGGCTGTCGAGGTGTGATTCCCGAGAGCCCGGCGCCGCCCTTTGATGGAGGACTGACGATGCCGGGCAGGATTGTGGTTCAGCCGGGCCATCGTGCGGCTGAACGTCGAGCCCTTATCTGCGGACTGTTCTGTGGGCTCTTAGGAGCCTGGATGGCTACGCCCTTGCGGGCCGGCACCACGGCGGTCATCACCGGCAAGGCGACTGCCGACGGGCGGCCGCTGCTCTGGAAGAGCCGCGACACCAAGAGCCTGCCGCGCAACGAGGTGATCGTGTATGACGGCGCGAAGCACCGGGTGCTCGCCGTGGTAAACGCCGGGCATCGCGACGAAGTCTGGATGGGGGTCAACTCGGCCGGCTTCTGCATCGAGAACTCGCTCAGTAAGGACCTGCTCGTCGAGGGCAAAACCACTGGGCCGGGCAACGGCGGCATCATGAAACTGGCGCTCGAGACGTGTGCCTCCGTGGCCGACTTCAGGGCCCTGCTCGAACGCACGAACGACACGGGCCGCAAGACCGACGGGAACTTCGGCGTCATCGACGCCGCGGGCGGCGCAGCCCTCTTCGAGGCCGGCCCGCGCACCTTCCGCATGTTCGACGCCAACGACCCCGAGGTGGCGCCGCGTGGATACATCGTGCGGTCCAATTTCTCGACGACCGCCCAGCAGATCCCTGCCGCGCCCGATCCAGATTCGCTCACGGTCGCCTACTCCGGCGAACGCTATGCCCGGGCCTGCCGCCTCATCGAGCGGCGTCGTGAGAATGGTGTCACGGTCGAGTATGTGCTTCAACATCTTTGTCGCGACATGGCCGACGGCCGTGGGCAACCCTTCGCCGGCACCGTGAACGGGCCTGCGGGTGAACTGCCGGACGAGGTGAACACATCAGCCACGATCAGCCGCACGACCACCGTGTCGGCAGCCGTGTTCCACGGCGTTAAGCCGGGCGAGGATCCCCGGTTGACCACGATGTGGGTGCAGCTCGGCGACCCGAAGTTCTCGATCGCGGTGCCTTGCTGGGTCGCCTGCGAGTCGCTGACCGACGCCGTTTCCGGAAAGCATGGCGGCGCGATCTGCTCGATCGCGACCACGCTCCGAGAGTGGAATCTCACCCAGGACCGTGACGGCGTCGAGACGGACCAGCTGCGGCAGGTCTGGGACGACGTCTGGCCGGTTGAACGCCGGCTGGTCAAGGTGGTCGCAGACATGCGCCGTCGCTGGGAGAATGCACCGGGCAGCTCCGCGGAGTTCACGGAGCTGCACCGGCATCTGGCGACCCAAGCCCTCGATGCCATGCGGGAGGAGTTGGTGGACATGAAGGAGTCGGCGCTCAGGCTCCCGGCTCCACCGCCGCCCGTGTTTGCACCGTCCGACCCGGCGCCGACGCTGATACCCTGAACCAAGAGCCTCTGATGAAAGCATGCCCGATGCCCTCCAGCCTGACCGGACGAACAGCGGTGACCTTCGGCTTCGTCGGCCTCTTCATCGTCGTGATGAACGAGACGGATCGGACATGCCGAGCTGAGGACCGAGGGGTGGCGGTGCGGGTCGCCATCTGCGACGACTCCAAAAAACCCGGCAAGGGGCCCGCGAACCTGCTGCGGATCTTGACTCCGGACAGCGGCTTCTCCGCCGAGCGAATCACCTCAGAGGAGATCCGCCGGGGCCGGCTCGACGGATTCGACGTGCTGATCATGCCCGGAGGTTCGGGCAGCAAGCAGGCGGAACGACTCCAGGCATCGGGTCGGGAGAAAATCCGCGAGTTCGTGCGTTCAGGTGGCGGCTATGTCGGCATCTGCGCCGGATCCTATCTGGCAAGCTCGCATTACGACTGGTCGCTTGGCCTGATCAACGCCCGCGTTTGGGACCGCGCTCATTGGGCCAGGGGAGGCGGCGAGGTTTCGATCCGCATGAAAGATCCCGGCTGGCAGCTTCTCGGACGGGGTGGAAGCATTCCAGTCCACTACAACCAAGGTCCGCTGATGGTGCCGGACGACGAGTCAAGCCTCCCGGGCTACGAGGTCCTGGCGACGTTCGATAGCGAGGTGGCGAGCAAGGGGGCCCAGCCGGGCTCCATGACGGGCACGCACGCGATCATCCGATCGATGTTCGGTGAGGGCCACGTGATTTGCTACAGCCCGCATCCCGAGGTGGCGGGTGGCCCCAATGACCTGATCGCGGCCGGTGTCCGGTGGGCCGGCCATGGGCGATCACGGGCCAGGGCTGGCCGCAGCCCCCCGTCGAAGCCGGTATCCAGCGGGATCTGACGCCGCCAGAACCTCTTTGCAGTGGGAACCGTAGAACCACAAACCGGTGCCAGGTCTCGCGATGCTCTTCTCCCACCCATCCCACCGGCTCCCGCTCATGTTGCTGCTTGCGGCTGCATGGGCTGGATCGGCAGCGGCAGACACCCTGACCTCCGGCTGGATCGACCTCGGCGGCGGCACGCAGACGCCGTATTACATCCGTACGACTGCGGTGCCGGGCCCGACGGTGATGATCGTCGGAGGCGTCCACGGCGATGAACCCGGCGGTGCCGCGGCCGCCAACCAAATCCGCACGTGGCCGATCACCAAGGGCACCCTCGTCGTCATTCCCTCTGCGGCTCCCCAGGCCCTGGATGCGGGAACTCGGGAGATTCCTCTCGAGGGCAATCTCAATCGTAACTTCCCGGGAGTCGGCGAATCGATCACGGCGACCACCGGATCGACCGCCACCGCGCTCTGGGCATTCGTCAGACAGTTCTCCCCGCAGTGGCTCATCGATATGCACGAGGGGATCGGCTTTGCCAACGACGAAGCATCGGATTCGGTGGGCTCGAGCATCATCCACATGAATGAATCGGTCACGAATACCCAGGTCACACGAATGCTCGCCGCGGTCAACGCCGGCATCACGGATCCGGCGAAGAAGTTCTCGAATCTCGGCAGCACGGGCCCCATCGACACCAGCCTCGCACGGGCATCGGTGACCTTTCTGGGCACGCGGGGCATGATCGTGGAGACGACATCGACCGACCAGGTGCTGCCCCTCCGCGTGAATCAGCAACGCACGGCCGTCAACCAGTTCCTGATGGATCAGGGCATGATCACGTCAGCCTTCGGCGGTCCACGAAACGGCGTCATCGACCAGTTCACGTTTGACGAGCCGGCCGGAACAAAGATGGCGTCCACCGGAAACTCATACCCGAACGGTGGCGTGTGGAACGTCTCCCCGTTTGACACACGGGTGGACGGCGGGGTGTTGCGGATTCAACGCACTCAGAGCGGCACGTCCACCACGTCCACTGGCGTGCTCGGGGCCGGCGAGGTGAGGGTTCGGCGGGTCGGAGAGGTCGACAACACGCTGACCGACCTCGGCGAGGGCTTCGCAACAATGGTCGTGGATGGTTGGGATTTTCGCAGCACCCAGATCGGCGAGACGATCAGCTTCGGCTTTCGGAACACTGTCTCAGGAACCGTGGAGGACACCGCGCACCTCGTGCTCCAAAGGTCAGGACTGGATCAGGTGTCGATCCTCGGGCAGGGCTTCGGATCCGGCAGCGGCAACATCGCTCCAGCGGTCCTGTTTCCCGCGCTCCAAGAAGTCCCGGTTCAGTTCGTGCTGCAACTGAACAAACAAGTGAATCTGAACGGCATCTCGCTCATATCCGGGGCGTCGGCAGGAGGCTTCTACCGCGTCTTCTACCAACCGCTGGGGCAGGAATTCACCGAGGTCGGCAGCGGCGCGGCCGTGCGGCAGACCCGCAACGGTAACCACCTGACCATGAAGATCTCTGGCTCCGTCGGCGCTGGTGGAGGGTACTTCGATGTTGATCGGGTGTCCTTCAATTCCGCGTTTCCGGCGGCCTTGGCTCCGGCCTCGGGCGTCCTGAGCCTCCTCGCGACCAGCGGTACGCTGACACAGGCATCCGCCGGCTATCCACGACTGTCGGGCACGTTTGGGGTGGCGAAGACCGGCGCCGGGACGTTGGTCTTCGACGCGGCCAACCCCCTGACAGGCTCCACCACAGTGCAGGCCGGCAGGCTCCATCTCGGCAACGCATCGGCGCTCGCGGCGAGCCGGGTCGTGCCACTCGCTGGCGGCACGGTCACCCTGTCGGCCGGACTGAGGACGACTGTCGGCGGCCTCGCGGCCCGCGCCGGTGGGCTCACCGACGTCGGGAGCGGCATGGTGACAGTCGTGGGTGGACTATCTGTCGCCGACATGGTCATGGCCCTCCAGACGGGCCACGGCGACGGGTCGTGGACTGGTGGGAGCGGCATCACGTCGACCGCCGCGGCGACGGCCCTCGCGCAATCGATCCCACGCACCGTCGGCTGGCTCGACAACGGCGACGGGTCGGTGAGTTTCGCATTCGCCGCCCCGGGCGACACGAATCTCGACTGGCATATCGACATCCTCGATGCGGCCAACTTTCTCTCCAGCGGCAAGTTCGACTCGGGCACCCCGGCCACGTGGAACGAGGGAGATTTTAGCTACGACGGTCTGGTGGACATCCTAGACGCCGCTGACCTGCTCGCCACGGGCTTGTTCAACGCGGGAGACTACAACCGCCAGTCAGCCATGGTTGGCGGAGCAATTGCCGTGCCCGAGCCATCCTGCCTCGGCATCATGGCCGCGGTCGCAGGAGTGGTGGCGTGTGGCCTGGGCTCAAGGCGGCTAGCACGGCTCTCCTTGAAGATCCGTGCAGGCAACGGGGCTCGGACGGCGTGACCCGGCGGGAGCGGTCTGCGGTCTGCGTTCCGCAGGTGCCAACCGCAAGTGCTCTCACCACGGCTTCACGCCTGCGGCGAGAAATCGGCAACCGCAATCATTGTCATCAGAGCGAGCGTGCCCGCGCAGGCCGCCGCC